>JBAVLA010000042.1:0-6056 GCA_049688595.1 Candidatus Nanopelagicales bacterium
CCGCCGGCGCGCGGACGTGCAGAATTGAGGGCGCGCTTGGCCACTGTGGTCCTCCCAGCAGGCGGGTCGTTCTCAACGCGTCTGCATGGCCGGGGCCAAGGTGGAGACGTTGCGCACGAATTGTCGGCGGATCCCGACGCTGTAGATTGTAGCCCGAATGCCCCCGACAGCCCGCATTCCAGGAATCAGCGGCAGCAGGGGCAATTCATTCCTGCGATCACTGGAATGCCCCGCCCTCGAGGTCCAGGGCATCCGGCTGGCGGCAGCCAATCAACCCCGCCCCCGCGCGCCGACGTCCAGGTCGACTGGCTGCTCACCCGTCGCGCTGCTCCAGATCCGAGGGGCGCGCGGCTGGAACCAGTCCCCGCTCGCCGTGTGGATCAGGATGCCTGTCACCGTCGCGCACCTGGCCTCATGGGCATCGGCCAATTCCTCGGCGTACCAAGCCATCAGATCCCGCAGGTCAGCGTCGATGATGCCCGCGACGATCCCGGTGAGATCAACCGGATCCGGGACCTCCCCGTAGATGAGCGCAGAGAGGATCCGCTGACGCAGGAGGCTCATCTCGGGGTCGACCGGGTCGTAGCCGAGGTGCAGGTGACTCGTGAGCAGCTCGTCCCGGAAGGCCATCAGGGCGCCGCACGTGCGCGAGGCAGTCGCCTGGTGGCTGCGACGCAGGTAGCCGAAACCGCCCGTGGCGTCCATCCCGATGTGAGCCGATGCGACCACGACGTAGCGCAGCGGTTGGCCGGGGTCCTCCGGGGCGTGGTGGCCCGCTGCCGAGATCCCGGTGCGGCCGATCGTGACCAGACCGCCGAGGGAGTCCATGTGGAACGCCGGGCCCCAGACGTCCTCCACCTGGGCCACGAACGGGAAGCACACCTCATCCCGGCAGACGCCGACCAGCAGCAGCGAGTTGTCGGCGACGAACCCGTGCTCGGCGCACCGATCCGCCCAGGCCGACACGAAAGCCCCCACCGGCACCGCACCGGGGAAGCCGGCGTGGATCTGCTCGGCCAGGCTCCGATGTGGCATGGGAGCATCGTTCCACGCGCGAGGGGCCAAACTCCATCAGTGCGCCCATCAGGATCAGTGCGCCCATCAGGCGTCGGTGGCCGCGGGGCCGCGCGGGCGGATACCTCGGCGAATCAATCCCCCAGCACCTC
Organism: Candidatus Nanopelagicales bacterium; assembly: GCA_049688595.1. Classification (GTDB taxonomy): domain Bacteria; phylum Actinomycetota; class Actinomycetes; order S36-B12; family CAIYMF01; genus Prado023. The sequence continues at coordinate 1,167 of JBAVLA010000042.1, forward strand.
GACCCTAGACTGGTCGGCGTGTCCGCCGCCCCGCCCACGCGCGTGAGCCCTCAGGCCCGGCTCCGGTCCCTGCGGCTGCTCCCCCGCCGCTGCGTTGCGGCTGCCCTGGACCTCGGGCTGATGGCCCTGGCCGCCTGCCTCCCCCTGGCCGTCCTCCTGCTCGTGCCGGACAACCCGGATGGATCGATGGGCCACCTGCTGATCGCGATCCCCCTGATGATGGTCCTGTTCGCGGCGTCAGTGCTGCTCAGCTGGTGGTACTGGGTCATCCGCCCGGCGCGTCGCAGGGGTCGCACGTTCGCCATGGAATGGCTGGGACTGCGGGTCGTGGGGCTCGACGGCGCTCCGGCCACGTCCGGGCAGTTGGCCGTGCGCTGGGTGATGCTGTTGGTGGACGGCATGTTCGCCGGCATGGTGGGTCTCGTCGCCATCCTGGCGACCAAGGGTCAGCAGCGCCTCGGGGACATCGCCGCCGGCACGCTCGTGCGCCTGGACTGAACCCCCTGGGATCCGTGGTCCCGCCGGAATCGTGCACGGAGCATGGGGTGACATAGGCACGCAGGGGAGCTAGCGTCTGCACCACCGGGCCGGTCGGCGGCTCGACTGACGCCCGAGAGGTCGCCGTGAGTGCATCCCCTCCGCCCGCCCGATCCGGCCCTCGAAGGCTGATAGCCGCAACGACCGTCCTCCTGCTGGGGTTCCTGGGCCTGTCGACCCCGCTGGCGCCCCGCGCCTGGGCCTCCCCCGCACAGGACTACCTGGGCCTGGCCGACCTGCAGGCCCTGCTCGAGAGCGCGCCCGACGGTGTTCCCGGCCACATGCTGACAGTCGTCGGCGGATCGACCACGGCCCAGCAGGCTCCGGTCTCCCTACCTGTCACGGTGTACGGCGTCGTCCCGAACGCCGGGCCGGCCGGCGCCCTGCTGCTGTTCAGCGCTGACCTGACCAATCCCACGATGGCGAAGCTCGGCACGATCGCCTCCGGCATGAGCGGGTCGCCGATCCTGGTCGAGGACGGCGGAGTCGACAAGGTCGTGGGTGCGGTCAGCTATGGCGACGCGTTCACGACGAACGGCTTGGGCATGGCCACGCCGATCGAGCACATGATCGGCGTGGAGCGCGGCGGGCTGCTCTCCTCCGCAGCCACGGCTGGATCAGATGAGTCGGCCGCCCCGGCGACGACGCAGGCCTCGCCACGACCGATCGATCCGGTCACCGTGGACGGTCGGACCATCACCAAGGTCGTCGTCACCGCGCCGGGCGCCTCGCCGAAGGCCCAGGCTGCCGCCGCTGCGGCGGCCGCGGCCGACAGTTCGACGGCCTACTTCAAGCCGCTGTTCGGGATGCAGATCGGCGGGTTGCCCGCCGGAAGCGCCGCGTACAAGCGCCTGGCCGCCTCCGTGACGAAGCACGGGCTGCCGATCCTGCCTCCCCACGGTTCCGGGAGCCAGGGCAGCGCCGAGGACTTCCAGACCACCGTCGAGCCCGGCGCAGCGGCGGGTGCGTTCTTCTCGCTGGGATCGGTCACCTTCGGCGGCATCGGCACAGTGACGTACACGACCGGGGACGGCGGCGCGGTGGCCTTCGGGCATCCGATGCTCTGGAACGGCTCGACGGGGGCGTACTTCACCAACGCCTGGATCGACGGGGTCTGGACCAGCTCGGCGGCCTCCTACAAGCTCGGTTCGGCTGGTCAGGTTCGCGGGACGCTCGTCCAGGACCGAGTCGCTGGAGTCGGGGCACGCCTGGATGCCAAGCCCGTCGACGTGCCCGTGACGTCGACGGCCACCGTGACCGACAAGGTGGGCACGACGACGACGCGAACGGCAACGACGCGGATCGCGCCCTTCTCGTTCACGACATGGTTCCGCTCGGAACTGCCCGCCGCAGCTGCCGCCCAGGCCATCGTCAGTGCCGCGGATGTGCAGACGATGGCCGGATCCGCCGCCACCGAGCTCTCGATCGAGGTGTCTGACGGCACCAACAAGTACACGATCGAACGGCGGAACCTGTTCGACGACAGCTACGACGTGCTCTGGGGGCCTGCTTCCGACGTGTCCAGCACCCTGGAAACGATCTTCTCGACCCCCCTCGAGACGGGTACCGCCAGTGTCCAGTCCGTCGACCTGACGACGACGATCACCAGCACCCGGGCGTGGGCCAACATCGTCGGGATCGTGGCACCAGGGCTGCGCACGGGCGCGAACACCATTGACGTGATGGTGGAGACGCATGATTCGAAGACCGCCCGACCCGTCCCGGTAACGCTGAACATCCCCGCTGGCATGTCGGTTCGGGGCACTGTCACGGCCTCAGGCGGGTGGATCGACTCGTCAGCCCTCGACACGAGGTCGGTCGCTACCCTCGTGTCCAGCCTCAACGCGGCGCCGGCGAACAACGACGTCGTCGTGTACTACCGGCCCGAGGGCGCGCCCGAGTCAGCCGATCCGGTCCGTGGCGTGACCCGCACCCAGACCGTGATCAACGGCTGGGGCGAGGCGGTCACCTCGGCGATCACTCTGCAGCCGTCCGCGAGGACGATCACGGCCGGCGACACGTTCACGCTGCGCGGCATCGTGGAGCGCGCCTCGGACTCCGACACCGTGTCCGTGCAACGCCGAACCGCGGGCTCGTCGACGTGGACCACGCTGAACTCGGCAGTCGACTTGAAGATCGTCGACGAAGTGGCCCAGTTCGTGGTGACTGACAAGCCCCAGTACAACTCGGTGTACCGGGTGAGGTACGCGGGGTCCGGCGGAACCGTGCTGGGCAGCTCGGCCGACATCGGGCTCGCCGTGCGCGGCCGGGTGGCCCTCTCGGGCAAGGCGACGAGCAGCGGGTTCACGCTCGTCGCCGGGCTCACCCCAAAGCGGGCCGGCTCCCAGATCGTGTTCGAGCGCTACTCCTCCGGGAGGTGGACGGCCATCAGGACCGTGGCCACGGGCACCGACGGCAGGGCCACCTACCAGTGGAAGGTGGCGCGGGGTACGTACCAGGTGCGCGCCAGGCTCGTGGGAACGACGGATCTGTCCGCGAACGTCTCCGCGACCGTCCGGCTGAGTCGCTGATGCCGGGGCGATGACCAGCGTCACGCGGGAGGGCCTCGACGCGCGGTAGCGTGATCCGCGACCGAACCACAGCGGGAGTGCGACATGGCGGGCAGGCGAGCACGGGTGGCAGCGGGGATGTTCGCGGGCCTGATGGTCCTCGGCGGTGCCGGCTGCGGGGGCGACACGACCATCGCCACCGACGACGGTACTGTCACGGTCGACAGGGACGACATCCAGATCGAGGTCCAGTCCAGCGACGGCACGGCCACGATCTCCGGCTCGCAGGGCAAGCTGCCCGAGGGCTGGCCCAGCCAGATCCAGATCCCGCCAGGTGGCACGATCTCCGGGGCGGTGGCTGTGGCCGGTGAGGGCAAGCAGGGCTGGACGGTCTCGGTGACCTACCCGGACACGTCTCCCGCGGACCTCAAGGGCACCGTCACCTCCTCCATGGAGGGGGCGGGCTTCGAGTCGAAGGGCTCCTTCAGCACCGACGAGGGTTCCATGGACACCTTCGAGGGCTCCGGGATGGTCGTGTCGACCCTCATCGGCAAGGATGACTCGGGAAGCACGCTCGTGCTGTCCGTGGCGATGCAGGACTGACGTCCCCATCGAGCGCCTTGCGGCCCTGCCGGCCCACCGGCTCGGCAAGGTTGCCTGCATCTTCGTCGACCCAGCTGATCCATGCTGGCGGAACCCGGTAGCGGACCGGTCCTGCTCAGCCCTTCTCGGCGGCCTGCAGGACGGTGATCGACCCGCTGTCCTCGTTGGCCACGAGCACCGTCCGCCCATCGGGATGCATCGCCATGCTGATCGGCGTGCTCCCCACTCGCAGGGTCTGGGTCACGGTGCGGGACGCGACGTCGATCAAGGACACCGTTCCACCCCAGTAGTTCGCGGCCAGGACGACCTTGCCGCTGGGCAGGAACTCCGTCGCGCGCGGTGCGTCACCCACCCGGATCCGGTCTATCTCAGCCAAGCTGGCCAGGTCGATCAGGGACAGCGTGTCGTCGTCGAAGTTCGGCGTGATCGCAACCTCGCCGTCCTTGGAGATCCCGGCGCTGCGGGGGTTGGCCCCCACTTGGATCGTGTTGACCTGGACCCCTGCCGCAGGGTCTACTGCGGACACGGTCCCGGCCCCTGAGTTGGCGGTGAGCAGGTAGCGCCCGTCCGGCGTGCTGCGGATGCTCCGCGGGGAGGAACCCACCTGGATCCTCGCGACGACCTCCTGCGAAGCCAAGTCGATCTTCGCCACGGCGCCGACCTCCGACAGGGCCGCGAACACGTACCTGCCGTCCGGCGTGGCCGCGACGCCAGCCGCCCGGGCACCCAGCTGGACGTCGCTGTGGCTGCCGTCGGAGACGTCGATGATGCGCAGCGAGTGGGTCCTGGAGTCCGTGACGTAGAGGTGCTTGCCGTCGGGCGCCACGGCGATGCTGTTCGGCGTGGTTCCGGTGGAGAACGTTCGAACGACGGTCCGCGTATCGGTGTCGAGCACGACGATCCGGTGGCTGCCCTGATCGGTGACGTAGGCCACGTCCCCGCTCGGGGCCATCACGACGTCGTGGACCTGCGATCCGATCGCGACCCTGCCGACGACCCGGAACCGGATGTCGCTCTTCGACACGACGGGACCCTGAGTGGTTGACACGGTTGTGGCGCGGGCCCCAAGCGTCCCGTCGGCAATCCCCGAGCCGGGCGCGGGCCACGCTCCGAACCACCCGGCCACTCCAACGACCGCCGCCGTCGTCAGGGCCGCGGCCACCAGGACCAGGGCACGCGGCCGGGTCCTGGCCTGGTCGGCCGGGGACATCGCGGCTCCGTCGAGCATGTGCTCCACCGG
>JBAVLA010000043.1:0-6405 GCA_049688595.1 Candidatus Nanopelagicales bacterium
GCACCAGCCAGGCAGCCACGCCACACCAGCCGGCCACCGACGCCGCCGACGACGACGGGGTGCGCGACTACACCGTGGTCCCGGGCGACACCCTGTGGGACATCGCCGACGACCAGCTCGACGACCCGTACCGGTGGCCCGAGATCGCCGAGGCCTCCGAGGCGATCACCCAACCCGACGGAGGGCACCTGGCCGACCCCGACCTGATCCGACCCGGCTGGACCCTGCACATCCCCGCCCCGGGCGAGGCTTCGGCGCCGCTGGCCGAATCACCCGTTGCCCCGGCCGAACCCCAATCCGATCAGGCAGCCGACGGGGCCGCCGTGGTCGATCTCCCGGACACCCCGCTGCGTCCTGCTGCCCGCCCCACCGGCGGCGGCGGGGGTCGCGCCGCCGCCGCGTCCGTTCCAGCACCGGCCCGGGCCCGGCCCCCGGCCACTCCATTGCATCCCGAGGCCGGCGCGGACGAGCGGACCCAGCCGTGGCACGGTGTGACCGGCCTGCCGGACTGGGTCCGGCCCCCGTTCAGGCCCACCCGCCTTGCCGACGCCCCCGACGTGCACGCCGCCGTGCTGGCCGCCCTCGCCGACCGCAGCTCCGCGTAGATGACCACGCCGGCCCGGGCTGCCCCAGCGCTGCGGGTGCCTGCGGATCTCACCCCGCGGTGGCGGGACCTGCCCGCCCTGGCCTGGGTCCTGGCCCGCGCCCACATGCCCGGCCCCCACTGGTGGGCCGAGCCTGCGGCCGTGGTGTCCGCCGTCGTGTTCGCCGCCCCGTACCTCGCCGCCCTCCACACGGTCGGCGGGCTGGCCACCGTGGCCACCGGGCGGGCCCGTGCCCTGGTCATCCCCGACGCCCGACGTCCCCAGATCCACGCCGCCGGCCTCATCGGATTCGCCCTCAGCATCGCCACAATCGTCACGGCAGCTTGGGGCCTGACGTTCGTGGTCTACCCCATCCCGGCCCTGGTGGCGGCCACGGCGCTGCTGTTCTGGTCCTGGGCTGCCCCGTTCATCCCAACCGTGATCACCAGCCGCTGGCGCGCTCGAGTCCGGACCCGGAGCGAGGCGTCCGCAGGCCCCGACCGGCAGGTGGACGACGTTTCGGCCGTTCTCGTGGGCTACCTGGCCGCCTGGCCACAGCGCACCGGCGCCGGAACCCTGCTCACCGCCCGGATCTGCGCCCTTGCCGATCAGGCCCAGGTCGCGATGCGGCTGGACGCCCGCAGCCCCGAGGTCGGGCGGCTGTACCAGCGGTTCGGCTTCACCTACGACGCCCCCGGGTCGCTGAGCATGACCCGACATCCGCGGCCTGTGGCGGGCTGAGCCGCCCGCACCGATCCGCGACGCACCCCCTACCGCGGGATGGCGCGCACCGTCATCGGGTCAGCGAGCACCGTCTCGATCACCGACTGGACCCGGAAATCGGCAAGCGCCCCCAACACCGCGGGCAGGTCATGGCGGGCGATCAGATCCCCGAGCTCCGGGGCGGTCAACGCCGCCAGCACGTCACCAAGATCGTCCCGGGTCAGCAGCACCCTGGCCCGCGGATCCGACATCGCCACCAGCAGCGGCAGCAGATCCGAGGTCATCCGCCCCGCGTAGTCAGCCGTGAAGTAGGCCACCGGCACCCGGAACACATCCGCCAACGCCTCCACCAGCGTCAACCGTGGCTCGGTCCGCTGACCCGACTTCAAGTGCAGGATGTACGCCTTGGTCACCTGCTGACCCCGAGCCACACACTCATCAGCCACATGCTGCAGCGTCCAGCGCCGCCCATCCGGCCGCTGGGTCTCCTCGAACAACCGCGACAACCGCTGCGCGAAGTCGACCCGACCACCCCATCCGGCATGGGCGGCACTGCTGGGCTCGTCGCCCTCCAAGCCCGCGCCGAGCCCCTCGGCGTCGGTCGTCGTCATCGCGCCACCACTCCTTCAACACCCGCGAACCCCGCCGCAGCCGACCTCGTGCGGACCCAACCTCCGGATGGATACCAGTCCAGCCAGAATACCGGAACCCGCCGGTCACTGGAGCGCCACGACCAACCGCAGTCGATCCACGCCGACCGCGCGGCGCAGCGTCCTGCCGTGGCACGCGGGCTACGTATGCGCCATATCCGCTAACCGGCCCTCGGGCGACATCGGCGCTGTCTCAGGGCGAGTTCCCGCCGGTGCGGCGGGCCACGGGGAAGGCTCGCTTGGTGGGAGGTGGTCGTGGTGACGGTGGGTGTGGTCGACGACGGGGCCGGGTTCCGGCGGACGGCGGCTGGGAGTGCGTGCCGGACGCAACCCGGTTCCTGGGGCGTCTGCGGGCCCCGGGCGTTCTCCCGGCCACGGTGCAGGCGTATGCCTTCGATCTGGCGAACCTGGCGCGCTTCCTGCAGCAGAGCGGAGCACGTGGCGACGCTCGACGACGGGTCATGGCTGGGGGGCCAGCCGGTCGAACAGTCCCCTCGCCCAGGGACGACTCGTGCTCATGTCCTCGGCGCTCATGTCCTCGGCGGGCGACTGCCCAAACTGGCAGCAAAGGGTTCCTGATACCGGGCGAATACCCTCGTCAACGGTGGACGATTCAGGCCCCGGGCGGCACCGTTGTTCGGCCTCCCAGTGGACCTCCCACGGGGCTACCAAGATTGGCTGCCACTAACTCCCAGTGTGGCACCTGGGAGTATGTGGAGACGAGAACCGGAGTTACGGCCCGGCCGCGCCCCACTCATAGACTTCTTCACCATGGAACTTGATCCATTCGCCCAGATCGCCGACGAGGAGCCAGCAGATGGGTCCGCAGCTCGCACGGTCCTCCTTGGCAGCGCGAAGCGCGGCTTCTGCCCGCTGCGCAAGGAGTTCGTCCAACGTGCCCGAGCGCACAAGTCCCGGCCGTCGGTTCTCGGTGCCATGGTCAACGCCCGTGAGGAACTTGCCCTTCGAGCATTGCTGCTGATCCACGCGCTCGAGCCGATCCTCCCCGACAATGACCTGCCCTTGGGGACGTGGGCCAGGATGCTTGCCGCTGACAGGCGACCATGTTCGCCCTCTCAGGCGTCGGCCGCCTTCAACCGGTTGGTCGCGCGGGGCCTGATCGATCGAACCGACGTCGGTCGTCGGGTGCTGATCGCCCCCCGGATGGAAACCGGGTCTGGAGAACCGTTCGTGCGCTCGACTGCCAAGGGTGCCTCAGTTGGGCCCGGCTACCTGACGATCCCGCACGAGTTCTGGACGACCGGGCTCGCGGACCGTCTGCGGCTGCCCGGCACCGCCATGTTCCTCGTCGCTCTCCATGAGACGACCCAGGACCCCGCCTACCAGGTGTCACTCAAGCAGATGCAGGAGTGGTACGGGATCTCCGAGCGGACCGCGGAAAGAGGCTACCTCGAGCTCAGCAAGGGGAACCTGCTGCTCACGCACACCCAGAGCAAGAAGAGCGTAAAGAGTCCGACCGGGCTGCAGACGGTGACGTGGCGAGCCCTCGATGGGCCCTACAGCACTGCGGCCAGAGCGGCCCTTCAGACCCGGACCAAGGCCGCCGTCTCCTCCGTGGCGAGCAACGCAGCGGGGCGCTCATGACCGACCACGTGCCCGCCGGCGCAGCTCCATTCCGAGCCGACCTGGCTGAGCCGTCTGTTGGACTACACGCGTGGGTGGACGAGTCCATGCGACTCACGCCCCACGAAGGCACCTACATCCTCGCGGCCGTCGTCTGCGACCCAACTTGCACAGACGACACGCGGGACCAGATGCGTGCGCTGCTCCTCCGGGGTCAGAGCCGCCTGCACTGGCATGACGAACGGAACGACCGGCGCAGCACGATCGCCGCTTCCATCGCCTCCATCGACATGGCCGCCCTCGTGGTCGTCGGCACGCCGGTCGCCACAGCCAAGCAGGAACGTGCCCGGAGACTGTGCATGGAGGTCCTCCTACCCAGACTGGGCAACCTCGGCGTCAACCTCGTGTGGCTCGAATCCCGCACACCCGCGCTTAACCAGGCGGACTCCAGAATGGTCCGTGCCCTGCGCGGCAAGCAACTCATCCCTCGCGCCTTGAGGGTGGAATCCGCCCGACCGACGGAGGAACCGATGCTCTGGATACCCGACGCCCTCGCGGGCGCCGTCAACGCCGCCCGCAACGATGACCCCCGATGGCTCAACGTCATGCGCCAGACCGTCGAGATCATCGAGATCGGCCTGCGATAACCGACTGACGCACAGCACGCCAGCAGCGCGAAGGCCGGGTCCCGTCGTCCGGCGGGGATCCCGGCCTCACTTCCCAACCCCCTCAGGAGCCAGGCTACGAACTCCATGATGCCACGAATGCTCGCGTTGTCTATACGGCGACGAGACTCACGAAGACCGCCCGCGAAACACGCTCGGTGCCTCACGTAGGAGTGCCCGCGAAACCGTGACGCTGGTCGGTCATGAGGAGTGGGTTGTCGATGGCGTCTCGCGCGGAGATCACGACGAAGTTCGCGAAGGCGTATGCCGGGGCGGGCAAGAAGGACAAGGGCCTGGTTCTGGATCAGGTCGTTGCGGTGACGGGTTGGTCGCGGGACAACGCCTGTCGACGGTTGACCGCGGCTGCCAAGCAGTCACCGGGTGCCGGTCGGCCGGTCGCGCAGCGGCCGCGCAAGCCGCGGGCGGACAAGTTCTCCTACGACGCCCGGCTGGTCCTGCAGCGGGTGTGGGCCGCCAGCGGTGGGCAGTGCGGGAAGTACCTCGCGGTGTCGATGCGGACCCACCTTGACGCCTTGGAACGTCACGGCGAGCTGGTGCCCGGTCAGGACCACCGCTACAGCGCCGCGGTCCGTGCTGAGCTGCTGGTGATGAGTGCGGCATCGATCGACCGGTATCTGGCGCCGGCGAGGGCCAAGGACCAGCTGCGCGGGACGTCGACCACCAAGCCCTCGCCGTTGCTGCGCAGCTCGATCAAGATCCGCAAGGCCGGTGACGAGGTCGAGGCGGAGCCGGGGTTCTTCGAGGGCGACACCGTCGCGCACTGCGGGCCCACGCTGAAGGGCGAGTTCGCCCGCACCGTGAATCTGACCGACGTCCACACCGGGTGGGTGTTCACCCGATCGATGCGCAACAACGCCCACGTGCACATCTTGGCCGCGCTGAAGGCCGGGGTGGTGCAGATCCCGTACGAGGTGACCGGGCTGGACTTCGACAACGGCAGCGAGTTCCTCAACCATGCAGTGGTCACCTGGGCTGGGGACCGGGGGATCTACTTCACCGGGTCTCGGCCCTACAAGAAGAACGACCAGGCCACCATCGAGTCGAAGAACAACCACCTCGTGCGCAAGTACGGGTTCTACTACCGCTACGACACCGCCGACGAGCTGCGGGTGCTCAACCGGCTCTGGCCCCTGGTCAACGACCGGATGAACTACTTGACCCCGACCAAGAAGCCGATCGGCTGGGGCCAGGACCGCATCGGCCGCCGCAAGAGGCCTACGACGACCCCGCCACCCCTTGGACCGCCTGCTCGCCGCCAAGGTCCTCGCGCCAGCCCAAGAGGCCGAGCTGGTCGCCTACCGCGACAGCCTGAACCCGGCCGCCCTCGCCCGGCGGATCGCTGACCTGCAGACACGCCTGCTGGTGCTGGCCAAGGACAAGACCGAGCAGCTCTACCTCGCCAGCTTCCCCAGCGCCCTGCCCGACGTCCGCAAAGGCATCCGCGTCAAGGCCTCCTGATCCCTCGACTTCGCGGGCATTCCCAACTGAGGCACCGATGGACTTTCGCGGGCAGATTGACATGAGGCACTACGTACGGCACGGTGCTCGGGTCGGTGTCACTACATGCAATCGCGTTCTTCGCGGGGGCTACTGGCGTTGTCTGAGGATGCCGAGGTCCAGATGTGTCTGCATTGAGATGGCGAACGTGCCGAATCCAGAGGTCCTGACATTGGGGCCGGGTAGGTCGCGTAGTTCGCCTGCTGTGTGGCGGTTTTCGGGTGTGTTGGTGGCTCGTTCTCGGCCCAGGTACTGAGATAATCTATGGGTGACAGGGGGAGGGGTTGGGGCGGGTCGGGTGAGCCAGCCGGTGTTGCCCCTGTTGCCGGCGGAGGCCCGTTCGATCGGTCCGTCGGTCGGGCTGCTGGAGGGCGCCGAGGGTGGGGTGGTGTTCGTTTTCGGGCTGGTCGGCGGTTGGCTGCGGTGCAGCTGGTGACGACGAGGATCGCTTCGGCCAGGGACGTGGCGGCGGGGTTCGGGGTCAGCGAGACGACGTTGTGGCGGTGGGTGGGTGCGTTCACCGCTGGCGGGGTCGCGGCGTTGGTGCCCGAGCGGCCGGGCCCGAAGGGCCCGAGCAAGCTGACCCCGGCGCTGCGGGCCCAGATCGTGGCGGCCGACGCGGCCGGGTTGACGTTGGCCGGGATCGCCGCGCAGGCCGGGGTGTCGACCGAGACGGTGCGG
>JBAVLA010000044.1:0-4575 GCA_049688595.1 Candidatus Nanopelagicales bacterium
CCTTCTGGGCGGTAGGCCGCGCCCGGGTATCGTGGCATGGCTGTCGACGGCCCGGCTGGCCAGGCCGGCGGCCAGTGACACTGAGTGATCACAGGGAGCCCACACCCCATTCCGGCACTCTTGTCCCGAGTCGTCGCACCCCCGCTCGCTCGTTGATCACCCTCCGTGAGCCTGGGGCTGAAGACTTCAAGGCCTCGGTGCTGCTGCGCCTCGGGAGTCGGGGGCTGCGGGGGCGCGCCATGCCAAGCCGAGCAGGTCCATCGCGCGCTTCACCTCGGGGTCGTCCACCCGGAGCTCGTGGTGGGTGATGTCGGCCAGGCGGGGACTGATCGGGCCGTCGCCGGGACGTTCGAACACCGCCCACAGCGTGATGTCGTCGCCGTGTCGGGACTGGAACACCACACCGGCCAGCGTCGTCGTCGCGTAGAGGTGGCTGGCCAGCTGCTGGGTCAGTTCACGTGCCCGGGTGTCCTTCAACGCGGCGGCGTCGAAGTCCTTCAGCCCCAGGCGCAGGGCCGGACCGACGAACACCGGGTGCAGGGCGGCCAGCGATCTGGCGGTCGTGACCGCGCAGAACCGGCCAGTCAACCTGGCAGTCGCGGCGAGCCGGCTGGCGAGCCAGCTGGGATCGGCCTGTCCCGCCGGGACGGTCGGGAACACGCCGGCATCCTCAGGGTCCTCCACGATCTGGCCCAGGTCGGCCTCGAGCAGCGGATCGGTACGGAAGTCCGCGAGCAGCTCGAGCAGGCAGCCCAGCAGCGACGACCCGGCGTACACGGTGCGGAAGTTGCCCTCCGCGTCGTCCCAACGCCCCGGGAACCGGCCCTCCGAGGCCCACTCCCAGCCCACCCACGACCACGGCTCCGGGCGGTAGCCGACCCGCCACACCAGCGTCCCGGCCGGCTCCTGGATCTCCAGCGACCCCACCCCGGTCAGCCCTCGGCCGCGAACGCCCGGGCCGCTGCCAGAACCCGCGGGCCGGCCACGTCCAACTCCGCCTCCCTCAGCAGCCGGGCCGGGGCAACATCACCCAGCCGCGGGTTCATCCCCTGGAACCAGGCCGCCACCACCGCCGCGGAGTCCTTCTCGGCCAGAAGCGCAGCCGCGTGATACGCGGTGCGCAACCGGCGCACCACCTCGGCGGACGGTTCCCGCTCCCCCGCCGCCCACTGACGCACCGCCCGGGTCTCCTTCACCGAACCCACGTACGCCACCAGCCGGGCACCCAGCAGGTCGCGCAACCGGGACACCAACTCCGGCGCTGGCAACCGGACCGAATCCTGATACGCCCGCAAGTCACCCCGGGCCGAAGCGGTGATCGACATGCCCCCATCATCGCACGATCACTGCCTGAATCCCAGGGTCAATCCCAGCCCGTTGTATGCCACGATCCCATCCGCTCGCGAAATCTCCCCCCGCTACAGGGATCGTGGACTGTCCGCCGTCAATGCCCAAGGCTGTTTGCCTCGGAACCCTCGACGAGGCCTCCCCCCGCACCAGTCCGCGGACGACGTGGACTACAGCGCGTTACGAATCGCACCCCAGAGCGACTGTCGGAGGGTGTCGGGGTCATGAGTCGGGTTGGGGTTGGTTCTCGGATTGGTCGGCACCGGCCGGGTGCGGGTCTAGGTTCCAGACCGACACCCTCGGGATGCACCGACGACCGGCCAGTCGATCAACACACGGCGGGGTACCCGAGATCGTCGACCCCACCGCCGTTCCCGCCCGCGCCCTTCACCCGAACACCTCCCGGGCTCGCCTCCATTTCGCTGACCAGCACGGCTCCAAATCGTAGACACAGCGGGCTCCAAATCGTCGGCTCGTGGTAGGTTCGCGTGGTGGGTCCTCGCAGGCCATGGCGCACCTGGAACATCGCCTCGAGCTGCTCATCGGCGGATTGGGCCCGATCGCCCAGGGTGACCCCCTGTTCGAGCCAGACTCGTTCGGTCAGGTCCTCCAGGAACTGCTCCATCCGTCGGGCCATCGACGAGACCACCGCGTGCGAGAGCTCGAAGTGGCTGGTCGATGTCAGCCTGTTGGTGAGGTGCTGCGAAGCAGCGCGCGGATCCGGGCGCGGTCGAGGCGGGGCGGGGGGACCCGGACCACGGTGGCTCGTGACCCCGGGACCACCGCCAGGAGGGCTGTTTCCACGCGGCTGATCGCGGCACGCAGGTGGTGGGCGCGGGCGGTGTGCTCGCGGTCGGGGTGCCGGGCGGCGATGTCGGCCAGTCGGCGCTCCGGGTCGATCAGCTGCCCATCGGGGGCGGAGTGCATGTCGGCGTAGGCAAGGGCGTCGGCCAGCAGCCCGTCCTCGCGGGGGAACCGCTCGGCCAGGTCGGCGATGCCGTGTGCGGGGGCGGTCAGGATGGCCAGGGAGTGGTGGGCGACCAGCCGCGCCAAGCGCTCCGGGTAGCGCTCCGCCCGTAGGAACGCGCCGCCGTCCAGGGGGTGGAACCCGGTGTGGGCGATTCGGGCCGAGTAGCCGATGTCATGCAGCGTGGCGGCGGTGACCAGCAGCTCGGCGCACGTGCTGCAGGCGGGTCCCCTCAGCGGCGAGCAGGTCCCGGGCCAAGGCCTCGACCAGCGCCCTCGGGGGCAGCTGACTGCCGTGAGTCGGTCGTTCGGCTGCGTCCTGGGTGGTACCCATCTGATGATTGTCCCGCGCCGGAAATGCCCACGGCAAGGCATGTTCCGGGATCGGTGGGTCACATCGAGCCGGCGTGCGCAGGTGACTGGGGGTGCGTGTTCACCTTCGGCCCGTAGGGTGCGCGCCATGGCCGACGCGGGCAAGGTGGACAAGCTGTTTGCGGAGTGGCGCGCGGCGGGCTTGGCGAGCTGGACTCCGAACGTCCCCACCCCACCGCCCGCCCCATTGATCAGGATCCTCTGCCCCCGCTGGATCCGACCCCTGTCGCGAAGGCCCTGCAGCGCCAGTGTCGCGGCCTGCGGGATCGCCGCTGCCTCGACGAAGGTCATCCCGGGCGGCATCGCCACCAGTGCGTCCTGGCGGGCGCAGACATACTCCGCGAAACCGCCCCAGCGGCCGCTGAGGTCCCCGACGACCGAGTCCCCCGGCCGGAGTCCCTGCACCTTCCCTCCGACCGCCTCCACCCGACCCGCGACGTCCGACCCGAGGATGTGCCTGTTCGGTGTACGCAGCCCGAACGTCACGCGGTTCGAGAAGGGGACGCCCTGCAGGATCCCCCAGTCCCAGTCATTGATGGAGACGGCGCGCACCCCGACGAGGACTTCGTCATCGGTGGGGACTGGCTGCGCCACGTCGCGCAGGTGGAGGTCGTCGGCTGTTCCGTACCTGTCGAACACGATCGCCTTCATGGGTCCCTCCCGGGGGCTCGCGGCCGCGCGTCCGGCTGAAGCTCAGGCCTCTCGCACGTGTGGCTTCGCTGGCGGTATGTCGATCACGACGATGCCGGTCTTCTGGCCGGTCTCGACGTAGTGGTAGGCGTCGACGATCTCCTCGAGCGGGTACCGCCGGTCGATGACCGCACGGAAGTCGCCGGCCTGCAAGCGTGCTCTCAGGAACTCCACGAGGTCTCTACTGGACCTGGGCATTCCGAGGACCACCCGCCGCCTTCGGGAGATCGTCCCCCAGAGCCCGAGGAATGCGTTCTGGTTGTGGGGTCCCAGGTCGGTGGTCGCGAAGACCCCCTGCGGCGTGAGCAGCCGCCGGCACTGGAAGTACGAGGCCTTCCCGACTGCGTCGAGGACGAAGTCGAAGGTCCCATCGATCTGCGTGTAGTCCTGACGCGTGTAGTCGACCACGTGATCGGCGCCCAGGGAGCGGGCGAGGTCGACATGGCGGGTCGCGACGACCGCTGTGACCTCCGCGCCGTAGGACTTCGCCAGTTGCACCGCCGCGGTGCCGATTGCCCCTGAGGCGCCGTAGATGAGGATCCGGTGACCCGGTCGGACGCCGAGGGCTTGGAGGTTCGAGTTCGCATACCAGGCGCCCTCGCACACCACGGCCTCGTGGAAGTCCATGCCCTCGGGCATCAGCGTGAACGCCCCGTCCTGGGACAGGCACAGGTACTCGGCGTGGCCGCCATAGCCGCCCGGAGTCAAGCCGAAGACACGATCCCCAGGGGTGAACGAGGAGACCTGCGCACCGATCGCCTCAACCTCCCCGGCGAAATCCGTCCCCAGGAGGGTGCGCTTCGGCCGGCCGACACCGGTGACCAGGCGCATGAAGAACGGATGAGCGCGAAGCTGCCCGCAGTCAGTCCGACTCACCGTCGTCGCGTGCACCCTGACAAGGACCTCGCCCGCCCCGGGCTGCGGCGTGGGCACCTCGCGGACCTCGATCACGTCCGGTGATCCGTAGCGCGCATTCACCGCGGCCCGCATGCATCCACGCTAGCAGTGGACAGGAGCGCAAACGCGTGGCCGGATCACCACCATCCCTGCTTGCGGGTCCATCGCAACAGCCACACAGACATGGCGATCATGGTGACCAGGACGACAGCCACCGGGATCGGGAGCCACTCGGTGCCTCGCATGAGGTTCATGCCGAGCACCGACGCGAGCGCGGTCATCGGGAGGGTCAGCACCGCGATC
>JBAVLA010000045.1:0-1826 GCA_049688595.1 Candidatus Nanopelagicales bacterium
GTATCCCTGAGGCGATCCCCCCGGCCCGCATCGACCCCCAACGACAACCCATCCGCCACACCCGCTTCACCCGAGCCGGGCCAACGTAAGACGGGACCGCGACACCCGGAACCGCACCACCCGGAACCGCACCGCCAGCTGCCTGACCTACCCCCCGGCTCGCCCACCCGGGGCGGATCTGGGCTGCCTTGGCGCGCCCCGCCGGACTTGAGCTGCGCGCCCCCGGTCGGGTCTTGAGCTAGACCCGACCGGCCCTGGGCTGGCGTCCACGCCCGGCCGGATCTGACCCACCCCGCCGAGCCCGGCCGGATTCGGATTGCCCGCCGCGCCCCCGGGCTGGGTCTGAGCTGCCCGCCTCGGTCAAGACCACGACGAGACTCGCCGGCGCGCGAGCCAATCCGACACGACGGCGTCATCCGAACAGGGCGTCATCCAACAGCCCGCGGCAGACGCCGTCACGCATTTTCGGTGACGGTGTCGCCGTGGCGGTGGGCGACCCGCCAGGTGCCGGATTCGCGGCGGTAGACCTGGGTGGCCCGCAGCGTGTACGTGCGGGGTTGTCCGTCGACGGAGGCTGTGGTGTGTTCGAGGCCGGCCGTGTACGCCATGTCGCCGACCACGTCGTAGGCCTGCAACTCGAAGACGAACGAGGTGCAGTCGGAGAAGCTGTTGCCCAAGTACTCGAACAGTTCGTCGACCGGGCCTCGTCCGATGGCATTGCGCCAAGCACCCAGCACGCTCACCGGCTCGTTGCGTGACCACAGCTCCCGCCGAGGAGCAGGGTCGCCATTGTGGAGCGCCAGTTCCGCGTCGTAGAGCGCTGTCCTCACCCAGGCCAGAAACTCCTCGCGATCGGTCATGCGTCCGAACTCCAGCTCGGGAGGTCAGCCCATGTACTCGATGTTGAGGATGTTGCCGTCTGGATCCTCAAACCAGGCAGCCTTGCCTTGGCCGTCGAACGAGGCTACCCCGTCCTCCCAGGTGCCACCCGGCAGGTCGAAGGTCAGGAACGTCACTCCCTCTGCGCGCAGCGCTGCCGCCTCGGCGTCGAATACCGCAGCCGGTACTTGGAACGCCATGGCAGTGGCCTTGTTCGTCCCGGCGAACGCTGACGGATACACCAGGAACGCGCTGGACCCGGCCGAGTACATCACGCCCTCGGGGACGTCACCCTGGGGTGTCAGGTGAAGCACCCCTTCATAGAAAGCCCGAGCCCTTTCCAGGTCAGCGACCGCCAGTGTCGGGATCGGGGTGTAGTCGGCGAGCATGACACCTCCACTGCGGACCGGACGACCGTCATCCGGTCGGCGCCGCCATCGTAGGCCGGGCACCGCTCCTGCGAAATGGGCACTCCTGCCCCCCATTGAGGGCCGCGCCGAGGAGCCGGTCGCAGGCGGTTGCTACACGTCTGGAGTCTGCGCAGGATGGCTGCTCCGGGATCGATCACCCAGACCGGTGGATCCGCAACGTGGCGGAGTGCCGTGTATCGTCCTGATCGCGATGCCACTGCGGGACGGGCCGTCGCGCAGGCGTCCCGCGCCCCTTACGTGGAGGCAGGACCTGCCAGCTCGGAGAGGACGCCGCATGACCGACGGGGACTCGTACACGCTGCCGGCTCGCTTGGCTCCGACTGCCCGACACGGCTGCGAGCGGCTCGAGTCGGCCGTCCGATGACGGACGCCGCCCGCCGGGTGCAGCGCACCTACCTCACTCTGACCCTGCTGACCACGCTGTCCGCGTCCTTCATCTGGGGAGTGAACACCCTCTTCCTGCTGGACGCCGGCCTCGACAACACCGGGGCCTTCCTCGCCAACGCCGCGTTCACC
>JBAVLA010000046.1:0-2292 GCA_049688595.1 Candidatus Nanopelagicales bacterium
TGACATGGCGCCGGAATTGGTGGGGCGTCAGGGCTGGTCCTTCACGGCGTAGCGAAGGGTGAGGTCGGTGCCGGGGTAGCGGGTGGCGGTGGTGGTGAGGTGGGCGGCGAGTTCGGCGATCGCGGCGGTGGCCCGCCGGGTGGGCAGCGGGTCGAGGGTGATCGTCAACGTGTCGTTGCCGGGTTGGATGTCGCCGCTGGCGGCCAGTGCCTGGCGGGCCAGGGTGTGGGCCTCGTCGGCGGCGCGGGGGTAGCCGGTGTTGATCCGGATGTCGCGGGCCAGAGCGGTGATGGTGTTGAAAGCGGCCATCCGGATGGCGTGGGTGATCAGCTTGGTCTGGGTGTCCAGGACCTGCTGGC
Source organism: Candidatus Nanopelagicales bacterium (assembly GCA_049688595.1). Classification (GTDB taxonomy): domain Bacteria; phylum Actinomycetota; class Actinomycetes; order S36-B12; family CAIYMF01; genus Prado023. The sequence goes on from JBAVLA010000046.1 coordinate 360, forward strand.
CGGGGTGGACCTGCCCGAGTGGGAGCCGGGCGGGGACCGCGGCGTGGGCGGCCTCAGCGGCGGCCAGCTGGTCGGCGGCGAGGTGCAGTCCGGCGGTGGCGCGGGTGATGTCGGCGTTGCTGATCGTGAAGGTCGTGACGCCGGGCGGTGGGGTGTGCAGGGCGAGCAGCGCGGTGTCGGCGTGCGCGGCGGCACGGTCGTAGCGGTCCCGGGCGGTGAGCAGGGCCTGGTGGGCGGTGGCGCGGGCGGGGTTGGGCACGGCGCGGTCGGGGTCGTCGTCGGTGGCGGTGTAGCTGTCGTGGGCGTCGAGGTCGAAGTGGATGCGGGCGTAGCGGAAGTAGTTCTCCAACCGCCAGCGTGAGCCCATCCGGTGCAGCACCTCCCCGGCCGGCAGGTCCGTGCGGGTGGTCAGCACGTGCCCCTGGTGGGGGCCGGTGCGGGTCTGGGTGATCCGGGTGATCTGGCGCATGCCGAAGGTGCGGCCGGTGTCGGCGATCGGCAGCTCGATGGTGGTGTCGGCGGCCTGCCAGGTGTGGGTGGTCCCGGTGTCCGGGTCGGTGTGGGCGACCTCGGCGAACAGGGCCGGGTCGACGTCGGCGATGGGGCCCTTGCGCCAGGTCAGGGTGTCGAACCCGTGCGCGTGCAGGTGGGCGAACAGGGCCGGGGACCAGCCGCCGCGGTCGAACCCGACCAGCACGCGGCGGTCGTCGCCGACCGCGGCCCGCAGCGCCGGGATCAGCCGGCGCAGCTCGCCAGCCAGCGACGCCGACGGTTCGGCCATCACGACCAGGACCGGGTCGCCGCGGTGATCGGCGATCCAGGTCTCCACGGTGGCCGGGGCCGGGAACCGCAGCCGCGCGGAGTGGGTCTTGGCCACCTTGCGGGTGCCGGAGTAGGCGCGCACGTGCCCGTCGACGTAGAGCAGCGTCCCTACCGCATCATCGGGGCGGCCGGTGGCCAGGTGGTGCGCGGCGACCGCGGCCTGCAGCTGCGCGGCCCGGCCCAGCGAGGCGAGGGCACCGATGCGTCGGCGGATCGTCTTGACCTCGGGGGCCCGGTCCAGGCCCAGGACCCGACCCAGGGCGACCGGGTCGATCCGGGAGGCCCCCTCGGCGCGGGGTTCCCCGGCCAGGGCGCGGAACACGGCCTCGAGCAGCATCGTGTCCAGGCTGTAGAACCCACCCGGAGCCCCGGCGTAGACCCGGTTCGCGCACTCCAGCAGGCCGGTGCCCGCCAGCCCGGGCAGCGCCAGGAACAACCCGACCAGCGGCGCACGCGCGCACCCGGTGAACACCGGTGCGGCGGCCTGCAGCAGCCCGGCCCGGGCCGCGGCCCGCTCAGCACCCCGCGGCACCGGGTCGGCCAGCACCGGCAGCACCAAGGCCGCCTCGACAGGTCCGATCCGGTCCTCCGGGACTGTCACGGCAGGCTCCAGCACGGCAGGCTCCAGCACAGCGGGCTCCAGCACGGCGGGCTCCAGGTCGGAGGTCCCGGCAGCGGCCTGCTCGGCGCGGCGCACGCTGGCCACCGACACCCCGAACCGGTCGGCCACCACCGCCAAGGTCGCGCCCTCGGACCTGGCCGACCGCATCTCCTCGGCCAGCTCCGGGGTGACCTTCGACGGGCCCTTCGGGCCACGCTTGGCCGGGATCACCCCCGCGACCCCGGACTCCGCGGCCCGGTTGACCCACCGGCGCAGCGTCTCCCGGCCCATCCCGAACCCCGCCGCGACATCAACCCCGGTCGCTGCCCGGGTACGCACCAACTGCACCGCGGCCAGCACCCGACCCGCAGCATCCCCCGCGTCCCAGGCGAACGACAGCACCCCGTGGACGAACACCCGACCCCCGTCAGCGTCGACGAGCACCGCCACCGCATCGCCGATCTCGACCCCACCCAGGGCCAGCGGCAGGGGCGGCTGCACGGTCATCAC
>JBAVLA010000047.1:0-2080 GCA_049688595.1 Candidatus Nanopelagicales bacterium
GAGGACATCACGCTGCATCCGCAGCTCGGTGTTCTCCTTGCGCAGCCGAACCAGCTCGGCCCGCTCCGACTCGCTCAGCTCAGCGCCGCCGGCGCGCCCGTGGCGGGCCTTGGCGACCCAGTTCCCCAGCGTGCCGTCGTTGACCCCCAGCTCCCTGGCGACCTGCGCGATCGGCTTGCCGGTCTCCAACACCAGCGCCACCGCACCAGCCTTGAAGTCCTCATCGAACTTCCGATACTTCGAACTCCTGCCCATCGCCGACCATCTCCTTTTGGGGCGATGTCTTCACAGTACGAGGGGAAACCCACCTGGCGGGTCCACAGATGGTGTGGCGGCCCTCAATGGCCGGATGTGAGTTGCTCGATCTTGGCGTTGGCGGCGCCGAGTTCTTGTTGGGTGGTGGCGAGGTCGGTGACCAGTTGTTTGACGTGTGCCTGGGCAGCGTCGGACTGCGCCTTTGCGACCGCGGTGGCTGTTGCTGCTGCTGCGGCTTCCCTGCGGGCTGCATCGCGCTCGGTCTCGGCTGCTCGGACGGCCTGGGTGGCCTGCTCGGCGGACGCCTTCTCGCGTTCGACGGATTCGACGACAGCTCGGTGTGCGGCGTCTCGCTCGGCGTGGGCGGCTCGGACGTCGGTGTGCGCCTGGGCGAGGTGTTCGGTGAGGGTGGCGACCTCGGCGCGCAGGGTGGTGTTGGAGGCCTCGGCGACTGAAGCACGTTCGGCTGAGACGGCGGCTGCGGCTGCGGCTGCGCCGGCTTCTCGGCGGGCGGCGGCGGTCTCGTGACTGGCTGCCGCGGCCTGCTCAGCGGCCCGGGTGGCGGCGGCTTGGGCGTCGGCTGCGGCCTGTTCGGCGGTGCGGCGGGCGGTTTCGGCCTGCTTCCGCTCGGTGATGGCTGTCTGGGCCTGTTCTGTGGCGGCCTGGACCCGTTCAGCGGCCAGGGCTGTAGCGGTGGCCAGGTCGGCCAGAGCGCGGTCCCGGTCGGTCTCGGCCTGTTCGGCTGCGGCGCGGGCGGCATCGCGGTCGGCCAGGGCGGTGAGGCGCTCGTTGTCCTTGCGTGCGACTTGGGCGTGGGCGGCCTCGACCTCGGATTTCACCTCGGCGACCCGGGCTTCTACCGAGTGCGGATCGGCCCACTGGGCGAGTTCGGCCAGTGCGGCGTCGAGCAGGTCGGCCTGCGCGGCGCCGGCGCGGGCCTGCTGCTCGGAGACGTCGAGCCACGCGGCGACGAGCTGGCGGATGCGGCCCTCGGGGGGGAGGGATTCGGAGAGTTTGCGGCTGGCGGCGGCCGCGCTCTCGGTGGCCGCGGCGGCGGCTTGCTTGCGCACGGCCCGCTTGGCCTGCCGGGCGCCCTCCGGGGTGTGCCCGTCGATGCCGCAGTAGATCGGCAGGGGACCGCGGGAGCCCTCCCGCTCGGCGGCCGGCCGGGCGCATCCCTGCCACGCGCAGATCCGCAGCTGAGCACCGTCGCCAGGTCCCGTGGTCATGCCGCCAAGCCTACCAAACCAATGAATGGATATTCAGAGCATGCCGCACGTTAGAAGAAACTAATGAATGGCGGCCTCGTAAATGCCATACATGAGTCGGGTCGGCTCCCGCTCGGGACAGGGGGTCGGTTCCCCCTTCTTGGCGCGTCGGCGAAGCGAGCCCAGGTGAGGTCGCCGCGGGCGCGGCGGGTGCAGCGCAGGTGGGCGTGCCACCAGGAGCGGTGGCGGGTGGCGTGTCGGCGTGGCCACGTCGACGGGGAGCACGGCGGGTGACCGGCCCAGAACGCGGCGGTCAGTCGGGTGGGGTCGAGCAGTTGCCCGGGGCCAACAGGCAGGGGCAGGGCCCGTGGGCGGCCAGGGCGCGGATCAACGCGCGGGGGCTGGCCAGGGTGACCGTGCTGCGGCCGGCGTAGCTGACCTGCCAGTGTTCGGTGGTGCAGGCCAGCCTCGCCCGCTGGGTGTCGGGTCCGAACAGGTACCACCACCAGGCCATGCCCGGGGTCATCGGCGGGCCGTCGGTGCGGGGCCGCGGGAGGCCAGCGGCACGGTGGTCGGGGTGGGCCGGGCCGTCGGTGGGTGGGCGACCAGCCGCATTC
>JBAVLA010000048.1:0-1682 GCA_049688595.1 Candidatus Nanopelagicales bacterium
TGTCGGCTGCGCTCGGTTTCGATCTGGCGGCACTGCCGCAGCTGGACCTGCCGCTGAACGTCGGATCCGGCGGGGCAACCTGTAATAAGTATGGTCTCTATAGCACGCGGATCACTGGAGACCAGCGCCTAGGTACGCGCGGTTTCGGCCCCGAGCTGATCAATGCGCTGATGAATCGCGGCATGCTCATCGACATTGACCATATGTCGACACGGGCGTTGGACGAGACGATCGCCATCGCCAAGCAGCGCTGGGCGGAATACCCGCTGGTCGCGAGCCACGTGCAGTTCTTCGACCGCCACGTCCAGGATTTCCAGCCGGAGCCGGACTGGGACGAGTTCGGAGGCGGCAATAAGGGCCGCCACGAACGCATGCGGACCGGTGCGCAACTCGCGGCGATTCGCGACGGTGGCGGCATGGTGGCCGCAATGCTCAAGGACGACGTACAGGACGGCGGCAACGCCGGCCAGCAGGTGACGGTCGCCTACCAGCCGCTGCAGGGCCCGCCAGTACCGAACAACTGCGTGCACTCGTCCAAGAGCTTCGCGCAGTCGTACCAGTACGCGGTCGACACGATGAGGGGACCGGTGGCATTCGGTAGCGACTTCAACGGCATCGCCGGCCACGTTGGGCCGCGGTTCGGCAGCGAAGCGTGCGCGGCGACGTTCGACAATCCGAACGAAACCGCAGAACGGTTGGCCCAGGAGGCGGAGGATAACCGCGTGCCATACCCGTTCGAGTTGCCCGGGTTCGGCACGCTGCAGCGGCAGGTGACAGGCCTCAAGTCGTTCGACTACAACACCGATGGGATGGCGCACGTTGGCCTGCTGCCCGACTTCGTCAAGGACCTGTCGCAGATCGGCATGTCGGACGAGTACATGGATGCGGTCTTCTGCTCTGCCGAGCGTTATATCCAGGTTTGGGAGCGCGGCGTCGTTATCGGCAGCGGTTCGGGCACCCTCCCGGACTATTCGCAGATGACGTGCAACCGCGATGTCCCTTTGGGCGACACGACACCACCCGTCAGCAGCGCGAATGCGGCACCGGCGCCAACCGCGGCCGGCTGGAACAACACGGCTGTCGCCGTGACGGTCGAGGCACAGGATGAGGCCGGTGGCTCGGGGCTGCAGCTGATCGCCTACGCCGCGAGTGGCGCGTCGACCTTTGCCGATTCGTCGCCGACTTCGCCGGCGACCGTACCGGTGACGAACGAGGGCACCACGCTGGTCACGTATTTCGCAAGTGATGTCGCCGGCAACCAGGAGTCGAAGAAGTCACTGCAGGTGCGGATCGATCAGGCTGTGCCCACGATCACGGGCTCGCGCACACCCGCTGCCAATGCCGCTGGTTGGAGCAATGCGGGTGTGACGGCCTCGTTTCTGTGTGCGGACGGCTTATCCGGGATCGCGACTTGCACCCTGCCGCAGACGTTCACGACCGAGGGCTCTGACCAGAGTGCGCTCGGCATGGCGACCGACAGGGCCGGGAATTCGGCGGCGACGACGGTCGCCGGAATCAACCTCGACCTGACGCCGCCAACCATCACGGGTGCCGCCGCGCCTGCCCCTAACGCTGCGGGCTGGAACAACTCCAACGTAGTCGTGACGTTCACCTGCACGGACGCGCTGTCCGGCGTCGCCAGTTGCACTGAACCCGTGACGCTGGGTGCCGAGGGCGTGGTC
>JBAVLA010000049.1:0-5954 GCA_049688595.1 Candidatus Nanopelagicales bacterium
GGAGGAGGCTGCCCGGTCGGGCGCGGCGGCGGCGGCCGATGAGCACGTCGCGGCGACAGCCGCGTCGCTGGCTGAGCGGGATGCGATCGACTCGGGCCGCGCGGTCGCACCCTTGCGCCGCGCCGACGGCGCCGTGCACGTCGATGGGACGTACCTCACCCTCGAAGAGGTGATCGCCACGGTCGTGGGGATCGTCGAGGAGGCCATGGTCCAGGGCTGACCGGACTGGCCGATCGGACGGGGATGTCGGAGCCTCCCGGTACCCTGTGCCGGTGACTGACAGGAACGCACCGCACCCCGATGACTACGACGCGGGCGGGTGGGTCTCGCTCGGTGCTGCGGAACCGCAGGCCAGCGACGCCCTTGGGGCCGCGGGCGGAGATGAGGGGGCAGTCGACGAGTGGGTCGGCGGCGAGGCTGGTCAGGGCGGTGAAGTCGAAGCCGGCGAGTTGGTGTGGGACGAGGAATCCGAACGGGCGGCCCTGGCGGCCGCAGCCGCGGAGTTCGGCGTCGACCTGGATGAGGACGACCTGGCCGAGGCGGGCGGGCGCGCGCTGCCCGTCGTCGCGATCATCGGTCGACCCAACGTCGGCAAGTCCACGCTGGTCAATCGGATCCTCGGCCGGCGCGAGGCGGTCGTGCAGGACGTGCCCGGGGTGACGCGTGACCGGGTTGCCTACGATGCTGAATGGTCGGGTCTCCGGTTCGTGCTGCTGGACACAGGCGGCTGGGTTCCCGACGCTGTCGGGATGGCCGCACGCGTGGCGGCCCAAGCCGAGCGGGCGGTCGCGCTGGCCGACGTCGTCGTGCTGGTCGTTGACGCAGCGGTGGGGGCCACCGACGCCGAGGAGTCGGTCGTCCGGGTGCTGCGACGGTCGGGCAAGCCGGTGGTGCTTGCGGCCAACAAGGTCGACGACGAGCGGCACGAGACGGACGCCGCGATGCTGTGGTCCCTGGGGCTGGGGGAGCCCCACGCAGTATCGGCTCTGCACGGGCGGGGCAGCGGCGACCTGCTTGACGCGATCCTGGACGTGCTGCCCGAGGAGGGCAGCGGGCGGGCGCGGGGGCTGGGCCCGCGTCGGGTGGCCCTGATCGGCCGGCCCAACGTGGGCAAGTCCTCGCTGCTCAACAAGTTGGCCGGGCAGGAGCGGGCCGTCGTGTCAGAGGTGGCCGGCACGACAGTGGACCCGGTCGACGAGATGGTGCGGCTCCGCGACCGCGAGTGGCTGTTCGTCGACACGGCCGGGATCCGCCGTCGCATACGGGAGGCCTCAGGACATGAGTACTACGCCTCTCTGCGGACGCACGCGGCGCTGGAGAAGGCGGAGGTCGCGGTCGTCCTCGTCGATGGCGGTGAGCCGCTCAGCGAGCAGGACCTGCGGATCATGTCGATGGTGGTCGAGGCCGGCCGCGCGCTGGTGCTGGCAGTCAACAAGTGGGACCTGGTCGACGAGGAGCGTCGCCGCTACCTGGAGCGCGAGATAGCCCGCGATCTGGCACCGGTCGCGTGGGCGCCGCGGGTCAATGTCTCGGCGCGGACCGGCCGCGCGGTGGACAAGCTGGTGCCCGCCCTCGACGCGGCGCTGGCCGGTTGGGAGACTCGGGTGCCGACCTCCCGGCTCAACCAGTTCCTCAAGGAACTCGTGGCCGCGCACCCACACCCCCTGCGCGGCGGGAAGCAGCCGAGGATCCTGTTCGGGACCCAGGCCACCGCTCGGCCGCCGACGTTCGTGCTCTTCACCACCGGGTTCCTCGAGGCCGGGTACCGGCGGTTCGTCGAGCGCCGGCTGCGGGAGGAGTTCGGGTTCGTGGGCACGCCGATCCGGATCAACCTGCGGATCAGGGAGAAGCGGGGCGCTCGGCGCTGAGGGGCGGCGCAACGGGCTGCTCCGGGAGTGTCCGTGACGGAGGTCTGTGGCGGACGCTACGATTGGTGCTGCGGATGAGTCGGTCGGGCGGCCGCGGCGGCACGGTCCCTCGGGGCCGGAGCCGTCGAGGAAAGTCCGGGCTCCGCAGGGCAGGGTGGTGGGCAACACCCACCCGGGGTGACCCGCGGGAACAGTGCAACAGAAAGCAGACCGCCTCGCCCCCTCGGGGCGCGGGGCAAGGGTGAAACGGTGGTGCAAGAGACCACCAGCGCCCCAGGTGACTGGGGCGGCTATGCAAACCCCACCCGGAGCAAGGTCAAAAGGGACCGGCGTTCGCGTCGGGACTGCGTGAGCGTTCGAGGGCGGCCCGCCCGAGCTCGCGGGTAGACCGCAGGAGGCTGCCGGCAACGGCAGTCGTAGATGGATGGCCGCGTATGGGTGTCCGGCAACGGACCCTTGGACAGAACCCGGCTTATATGGCCGACTCATCCGCATTTTGGGTTCTGACCTGCGACGATGCGGGCGCGTGTGGCAGGCGGTCCGCACCACGGTCCGCAGTCGCGGACAGTGATCCAACCCCCAGACGACGATCGGCGGTCCTTCACCGTTGACCGTGTCACGCCGCGATTCGTGTTGGGCCGAGCCCTCGGGATGTCCTCGGGGTGCGAGTTGCGGAACGGCGGGGTCAGCGGGCGCGGGCGCGGTTGTTGCGGGGTTTGTGCTCGAGCTCGATGTGGCCGAGGTGCTCCAGCAGCGGGGGCAGGTACATGGCGAACCGGCCGCGGTAGCCCTTGCGATGGCCGTACCAGCCGCCGACCGGGTTGTCGTGTGATCGGCCCCAGGCCTGGCGACCGTCGTCGGCATGCCCAGATGAGGCTTCTCGCCGGGCACCAACAGCGGCCCAGACAGCGGCGGTCCTAGCCTGACCGGACCCCCGCGGGCCACGTGGCGCCCGCCGGCAGTCGAGATGTCGGCTGCACGGCGAGGCCCCGGGCGACGCTACGGTGATCCGGTGCGCAGTCTTGGTTGGCGCGGCAGCGCGATGGCTCCGTTTGAGGATCGCATCGCGGCGGCTCATGAGCACCTGGTCCGTCGCGGGCACGTCCAGCCCGTTGTCGCTGTTGGCACTCGGGAGGGCAGGTTCTGCGTGGGCGACGCCGGTCAGCGCTGGGAGATCGGGTCGATCACGAAGGTGTTCACCGCGCTGCTGCTGGCCGAGCTCTCGGCATGCGGGGAGGTGCACCTCAACGACCGGGTGGTGGACCACCTGCCTCCGGGCATGCCGCTGGCCGACGGGGTCGGTGAGATCACCCTCGAGAATCTGGCATGCCATCGCTCGGGCCTGCCCCGACTGCCGCCGGGGATCATGGCCCGCTCGTTCTCCCGTCGGGCGATGGCCGATCCCTACGCCGACATCGACGATGAACGCCTGCTGGGGGGTTTGGCGCACCCTCGGGTCCGCGGGAGGCCGGGTCGTGCCCCGGTGCGCTACTCGAACTACGGGGCGGGCCTCCTCGGGTTCCTCCTCGGGCGGGCCACCGGGCTGGGCTACGAAGCTTCCCTGACCCGGCGGGTGCTGGAACCGCTGGGCCTGCAGGCCACGTCGTTCGCCGACGACGGGCTGCACCCGGGCCGCTACCGCGGCAAGCCGGTCGGCCCCTGGCACCTGGCTGCGCTGGCCGGCGCCGGGGGCCTGCGCTCGACGGCCGACGACCTGCTCACGTTCCTCGAGACGGTCCGGGACGGCACCGGTCCGCTGGCCGGTGCGATCGGGGAGACGCTCCGCCCGCGGATCGATCGGGGTCGCGCCAAGGTGGGCCTGGGCTGGTTCCTGCTCGGCGACGGGGATGTGCTGATGCACAACGGCGGCACCCTCGGAGCACGCAGCGAGGTTCGCGTCGAGCAGCACACGGGCACCACGATCGTGGTGCTCGGAGACGGCCGGGGCGGCACCGCGCGGGCCGCCGCGATGCTGCTCAGCCCACGGTGAACCCGCGGGCTGGGGCGACGCCGCGAGCGGGCAGACGGTGCGCACCCGATGCCCCACACGGTGGCCGGAGCATCGTCTCGGGGGTCGAACGACTCTAGAACCTCACACGGGTCGGTGGTTGGCTCCAGGGGTTGGGAGGTTTTCCCATGTCCCTTCTCGAGCGGTCCGCATCCTCGCACGGACCCACCCTGACCGATCTCACGGTGTCCCCGCGGCGCCCCCACGGGCGGATTGTCGTGTCCTGCTCAGTGATCGCTGTCGTGCGATGCTCCCTTGGTCGCCGTGCATAGGAACACGCCGAACTCGCGGTCGCCTTTGAGGATTTTCGTGGCGTCAACGAAGTTGACGTTGGCGAAGCCGGCGCGGACCAGTTGCTCGGCAAGGCGTTCCCTGTCGAATCCGTGATGGCCGTTGAAGTCGGCCTTGTCGGCGTGGAAGGCGCCGTCGGGATCCTCGTCAAGGTCCGCGATGGCCAGCCGACCGCCGTCGACCAGGAGGCTCGCCACGGACCGCAATAGCCCACCAAGGTCCTGCACGTGGTGCAACGCCATGGAGCTCCATACCACGTCGTAGGACCCACCGAGCCGGTCTGTCGTCAGGTCGGCTCGGACAGCGCGCAGCCGGTCGCTCAGCCCGGCCTCCTCGATCCGCTTCCGGGCGACCAAGACCATTCCGGCGGACGGGTCGGTCACGACCGCGGAGCCGACCCAGTCGGCGAGCAGGATGCTCAACCGACCCGTGCCACCGCCGACGTCGAGCGCGCTCATCCGGGGGTTGAGGTCCAGTGCCTCCTCGATGGCCCTGGCCACCGCCACCTGCCGCTTCTCGTGGCCCGGGTCGTCGTCCCAGGTCGCTGCCTCGGCGTCAAACCGCTCGTGTTCGTGCACGTGCCCGACCCTAGTCGTGCCGGGCGGACGCGGCCTGAAGTCCTTGCCACTGGCCGATCCCCAGTCGATGAGGACTCCCGCGGCGGAGTGCAGCAGATCATTCGAGCGTCCGAGCGTGTACGAACCGGAGGACCGGGTCGCAGGCTGGTCAGTCGTCGATGTGCGCCGCGCCGCGTCGCTTCAACGCCTCGATTCCGTCCCGCATGGCCTGAAGCTTGGCAGCCGGGTGACCGACCCAGTCGGCGAGCTCACCCACGACGCGCAGGGGCGCACGGCTGCGGAATGACTGCGTTGGGTTTCCGGGGAACTTCTTGTCGGTGACGTTCGGGTCGTCCTCGAAGGGGCCCGTCGGCTCGACGAGGTAGATCCGCCCGCGGCCCTCGCCCGACGCAAGCTCAGCGCCCCAGACCGCAGCATCTAGCGTTGCGGTGAAGTAGACGTAGTTCATCGTCCGACCGTCCTCGAAGTTCGACTCTCGGCCCGGCACCAGCAGATCACCCACCCCGAGGCTCGCCTTGGTGCCGTGCAAGTACACCCCGGCTTCGTGGACCTCGAAGGGCACCGGTTCCCTCGGGACGCCCACCCGGCGACCGTAGTCCACATCAACGGCCCCCGCGGCATTAGGTACTTCTTCGCGGGCCCTTAGTAGGGTTGAGTACGTTCCGCGAGCCATCTGAGGATGTCTCGGGCGAGTTGCGTGCTTGACACAGCCGCCAGGTCGTTCTTGCCCTCGTGGATCTGCAGCGTGCAGTCCGGGATCAGGCGCGAGGTCTCCTCAAGGATCTCCCTCGTGAGGAATGGGCCCTGGTCCCCGCCGACCAACAGAACCGGCACACGGATGTCGGGGAGGATCCCGCGGGCGTCCCAGGCCTCCTCAGCCTCGGTCTCGACCATCAGGTTGCTGACGAAGTCGGGACGGGCCTGATCGTAGAAGAGTCGGTCCAGGATCGCGCCCAACACCGGCGTGAGGATGGAAGGGCGCCGGTTGGGGGCTATGAGGGAGATCACCTGCGCCCAAGCCTCGGGGCGGCGACCCTCTCGGATGAGGGCGGCGAAGGCTCCTCAGCGATGAGGACGGCGTGATCCTCGGCCATGTCCGCGATCGAGTACCCCGGCGGCATGTCACGCTTGCGGTTCACCCACCAGCACGTGTAGCCCGCCTGCGCGAAGGGGCGGAGCACGACCGGCAGCAAGGCGACGCGCAGCCCG
>JBAVLA010000050.1:0-2136 GCA_049688595.1 Candidatus Nanopelagicales bacterium
GCCTAAGAGTACGTGACTTGCCCTCTAAACGTGGGTAAACTTCGGCCCCCTTCACCCAGAGTGTCCGGAGATAGCGCGAATCGTGCCCATCGCAGGGGGCAGACTCCCCCCTGTCGATCACGGAGCCCTACGTGCCCGAGGATGCCTCGGGGGGAGGTCCACATGGACGCTGGCCGCAGATCGAACCAGGAGGCGCTGCGCCCACGGGCGGCCGCCGTCGTCGCCGTGGTCATCCTCGCACTCATCGGGGAGCCCGCCCTGGCCGTGACCCCTTCTGTGGCCGCGACTCCGAGCCGCTCCGCCGTGGCGCAGCCGACGCTCCGGGAGATCCGCCTGACCGGCATCGACCGGTCGGTCCTGGCTGGGGCGCCCAAGCCCTCGGCGCACGTCGAGGGCACTGTCCAGGCCCAGTCGGCCACCGTGGCGCTGCGGCCCGCGGCCGCCGCCGAGGTCCGCATGGCCGATCCGGCGAACTTGGTCGCGGTCGCTGCCGACGAGCCCTTCGAGTCGGGGACGGCGATCCAGGTCCGGGTCGAGGAGGATGGCCGGTGGACGGCGTGGACCCATCTGGAGGTCGACTCCGACCACGGACCCGATCCGGACTCGGCTGAGGCGAGATCCGCCCGGTTCGGCAGCGATCCGCTGATGACCGACGGTGCGTCCGTCGCCCAGGTCCGGATCGACACCCCGACCGGCGAGCTGCCGGAGGGCACGGAACTGTCCGTCGTGCACGCCCCCAAGGCCGCGACCGACCCGAGGGGCCGGGTGGCAGCGATGGCGATGACGGGTGCGCCAGCGATCCTGACGCGGGCGCAGTGGGGGGCCGACGAGTCCTGGCGGGGCCGGGCGCCCCTGTACACCGACGGGATCAAGATGGGGTTCGTGCACCACACGGCGTCGACGTCGAAGTACTCCCGCGACGAGACCGCGGCGCAGCTGCGCGCGATCTACGCCTACCACACGAAGTCCCTGGGCCACTCCGACATCGACTACAACTTCCTCGTCGACCGGTTCGGCCGGCTCTGGGAGGGCCGCTACGGAGGGATGGACCGACCCGTCCTCGGGGCGCACACCGCAGGGTTCAACGAGCACACGTTCGGAGTCTCCGCGCTGGGCAACCTGGACAGGTACTCGCCGTCGAAATCGGAGATGGCCGCGATCCGGGACTCCATAGCTCGGCTGTTCGCCTGGAAGCTCGGGATGTACGGGGTCAACCCGTCGGACACGGTGAAGATGGTGTCGGCCGGGTACATCAAGAAGACTCGCTACCCGCGGGGGGCCGTGGCCAACCTCCCGGCGATCTCCAGCCATCGGATGACCAGCTACACGGCGTGCCCCGGCCGGTACCTCCAGGCCCAGATGCCAGCTATCCGGACCCTGGCCGCCAAGTACGCGCGCCCGGCGTTCAAGGCACCCGTCCCGTCCGCCAGCCAGGTCACCGCCGGGGCCGGGCCGCTGACGGTCACCTCCAGGACCACGAGAGCCGTCAGGTGGAAGGCGCAGTTCCTCAGCCCATGCTCGGGCAAGTCGGTCCGCACCTACTCGGGCTCGATCGCGAAGGCCGGGACGATCAAGTTCGACTGGGACCTCCGGGACAGGTCCGGGAGCCAGGTCATGCCGGCCACCTACACGATCAGGTTGTCCGGCACCGAGGGCAACGGCTCGCCGGTGGCGTCGGTGTCCGCAGCGGTCACGGTCCGGCCGGTCTCCGGTCGATCGTGGGGGCCGTGCGCCAACGCCAGCCGGGTCGTGGGCGGCAGCCCGGCGGCGACCTCGGTCCTGTGGGGCAGGATCACCGCCCCGCAGAGCCGAACCGTCGTGCTCACGGGGGAGGCGTCCGCCGGGGCAGCAGCCCTCGCCGCGGGCATCGCAGCCGCCCCGCTGGCACGCTCGCTGGGCGCCCCCCTCCTGCTCACTCCAACCGGCAAGCTCGCCCGTGAGGTGGCCACCGACATCGCCGCCCGTCGCGCGACCCACGTCATCGTCGTGGGCGGCAAGGGCGTCGTGCGGAGCAAGGTCGTCGAGGCGGTCACCGCCCTGGGCGCGCGGGTCAGCCGGCTGGCCGGCTCGTCCGACGCGGCCACGGCGGCCGCTGTGGCGCGCCGGATGGGGTCCGCGACGAAGGCGGTCCTCGTG
>JBAVLA010000051.1:0-15045 GCA_049688595.1 Candidatus Nanopelagicales bacterium
GGCTCCACCTGAGCGATGAGTGCGTCAAGCTCGGCCAGGGTTGCCACGGTCCCGAGGGCCGCGCGAACGGGCTGGGCCGCCCGGAGACCCTTCAGGTACCAGGCGATGTGCTTGCGGATGTCGCGGCAGCCCTTCAGCTCGTCGCCATGCATTTGGACGAGGAGCTGGGCGTGGCGCCTCAGCACCGCAAGCACGACGTCGGACGTCGGCTCCGGGGGGGCTGGCGCGCCCGCGAAGGCAGCGGCGAGCTCGGCGAACAGCCAGGGCCGCCCCAGGCACCCCCGCCCGACAACGACGCCGGCGCATCCGGTCTGGGCCATCATCGCAAGGGCGTCGTCCGCGGTCCAGATGTCCCCGTTGCCCAGGACGGGCACGCCCATCGCAGCCAGCTCCCCGACCAGTCGGGCGATCGCCGACCAGTCGGAATGACCGCCGTACATCTGCGCCGCCGTGCGCCCGTGCAGCGCGACCCAGGCCACCCCCTCCTCGGCGGCGGCTCGCCCGGCCTCGATGTACGTCGGGTGCTCGTCGTCGATCCCGATGCGCATCTTGACGGTCACCGGCACGCGTCCGTCGGCGGCCGCCACCGCGGACGCCACCACTGCCCGGAACAGGTTGCGCTTCCATGGCAGGGCCGATCCCCCGCCCTTGCGCGTCACCTTGGGTACCGGGCAGCCGAAGTTGAGGTCGACGTGATCGGCCAGGTCCTCCACGACGATCATCCGCACTGCGGAGCCGATCGTCGCCGGATCCACTCCATACAACTGCAGCGAGCGCGGCTGCTCCTCGGGATCGAACCGGATGAGGTTCATGGTCTCGGCGTTGCGCTCGAGCAGGGCGCGCGAGGTGATCATCTCGGAGACGAAGATCCCCGCGCCTGCCTCCCGGCACAGCCTGCGGAATGCGCGGTTCGTGATGCCCGCCATGGGCGCCAGCACGACCGGGGGATCCACGCGGACTCCAGCGATCGATGGCAGGTCAGGCGGCACCAAGGGATTGTCCCCCACGGACCGGGGGGCCGCGCCCCCCGTCAGCAGCCGGCCAGCGAGGTCACAGGGCCCCCGCCGCGCGCTCATCACATGCGGCCAGACATCGTCCATCGGATCGGACTGGCCATGAGCCTCAATCGGAGAGCGGATGGGCCAGCCAGGAGTGGATGGGCTCCGCGTGCTCGAGCGCGGCGGAGCCAGGCAGCACGTCGGGTGGCTCGGCCAATCCCGAGCCAGCCACGACAGTGAGCAGGAACACACCGTCCCGGCGCCACCAACCGGGGAGCTCGCCGGCCCGCGACGCTACCGAGAGCCGGCGCCATCCGCCGGGCTCCGACGTGACGGATCGGGGTGCCTCCCCGTCACCACCCTGAAGCGTAACCTCGACGCTGCGGGTGTCGGCACGCAAACCTGTTCGCAGGACCTTCAGGGCACTCTCCTTGGCCGACCAGATCAGGTTGGCCGTGGCGTCCCTGCCGTCCGCGCCGGGTGAGTCGGCAACCTGCACCTGCTCCGCTGAGGTGAGGAAGTCCGCCACGAAGCCGTCGCTGCGCGGCTCGACGATCTCCAGGTCGCATCCGACCGCACCGAGGTCCGGCCCCACCAGACAGACTGCCCATCCGGCGCGGTCCGTCAGCGAGATGTCGAGCTCGAGGGCCCGTCCGTCGACCTGGACGAACGGAGCACCGGTTCGCCGGTTGTGGACCCCGATGCGACCAAGGCTCTCCACGTCCGAGGGCAGCCCGATTGCGGCGGCCACCGCGCACTTGCCGGTCCATCGACGCAGCAGGTACTCGGTGCGCCGCTTCGTGAACCGCATGGACGCTGCCCGGCCCGCCTCCACGTCGGTGAGCCAGTCAAGCCCACCCGGAACCCCTGACTCGTCTCCGGCCCACCACCTCACGCGGATGAGGGTAGCCCAGCCACTGACCGTGACTTCCGACTCGTGGTCCGCCGGCCCGATCGTGCATCCGCAGGCCGGTCCCCAGCCGAAGGACTGTTCAGACGTAGCCGGCGCCGCCATTCCTGGCCTTCGGTGAACGCCCGCGTCCGGCGCCGCCGCAGGCGGACCGATGGGAGGGGAGCATGTGCGATGAGTGTGCTGGCTGAGCCGATCACCGCGATCCGGATTGGTGTCCCCCGGCATCGCTACGGCACTATCAGCCCCGTGGAGCAAGCGACGTTGACCGATCAGGAGATCGCAACCGGGTTCCGCGACGGTGACGAACAGGCGCTCTCCGAGACCTACCGGCGGTGGTCCGGGCTCGTCCACGGGACAGCACTGCGCGCCACGGGTAACCCTGAGGATGCCGCCGACATCACCCAGGCCGTGTTCGTCAGCGCATGGCGGGGTCGTGCCACGTACCGACCGGAGGCCGGCACGCTGCCAGGCTGGCTCATGACCATCACCCGGCGACGGATCGCCGACCACTGGGAGGCCCGGTCACGGGAAAGGCGCACCCGGGAAGCCGTCGAAGCCGCTGATCCCGTGGTCGCTTGGAAGCCACCGGACACCGACCGGATCGCCGCCCAGATGTTGGTCGCCGACGAGTTGGACAGGCTCGGCGACCCGGCCCGGCGCATCCTCCGCCTGGCCTTCTACGAGGACCTCACTCATTCGCAGATCGCCGACCACCTGGAAATGCCCATCGGCACTGTGAAGAGCCACATACGGCGATCCCTAGATCGGCTGCGCGCCCGGATGGCGGTGGATGATGCTGCACTGTGAGCCTGAGACCCTGGCGTTGGCCGCGTTGAGTGAGGTGATTCCAGCCGAGGACCAGATGCACCTGGATTCCTGCGCACCGTGCCGTGCCGAGGTCGCCGAGCTGCTCGAACTGGTGACCATCGCCCGCGAGGCACCCCGTGCACTTCCCCCGGCGCCGGCCAGCGTCTGGGACGGGATCCGCGCGGAGCTCGGCCTGGGAGCAGATCTGCGGGAAGGGGACTCGGCAGGGACTGGACAGGAGGTCACGCCGGGTTCGTCCGCGCCCGTGGTCGACCTGGACTCCCGCCGCAGCCGGCGTCGGATGTTCACGGTGGCAGCCGTGGCCGCCACGGCCGGAGCCATCGTGGGTGGGTCCGTCGTGTGGTCGGCCCTGGATCGGACCACGCAGGTCGCCGCGCCCGGAGGCGTCGTGGCGCAGGCCGTCCTGAACCCGCTGTCGTCCTCCGTCGCCGAGCCCGGCAAGGCGCAGGTGCTCGACAGCCCGGACGGGCAGGTGATCCGTGTCGACGCCCGCAGCCTGCCGAAGGACTCCGGCTTCCACGAGGTATGGCTCATCGACAAGGATGTAACCAAGCTGGTGGCCCTCGGTGCGCTGCCCAGCGGATCGGTGGGCACGTTCACCATCCCGCCGGGAGTCCACATCGAGGACTTCCCCGTCGTCGACATATCACTGGAGCCCTACGACGGGGATCCGGGCCACTCCCACCACTCCCTCATGCGCGGCATCCTGGAGGCGTGAACCGGCCGGACGCACCACCCGGCACCTCTTCGAGGAGCGGACCGCCCCTTGGACCTACCCCTGTCGCGTTCTTGGTCAGTGAACGGGTCAAGGGTCGTTCACGCCGAAGGGCCCCGGATCTCTCCGGGGCCCACGGTGACGAACAATCCTGCCGCGGCGCCGATGGCGCCCCGCCGGGTCAGAGATCGACGGGGCGCAGGACCCGGTCGATCCCGTGCGCGATCTGCTTGTTGCCCTTGTTGATGTCAGGCACGACGACGCGCGGGTTGCGGGAGTCGTAGTCCTTGTCCGAGAGCTTGATGATCGTGTGCGACCCCTTGCCGCGAACCTGGACCTTGATCGTGCCGCCCTGGGCGGTCGTCAGCTTGACCCCGTTGGCCTTGCGAGCCTGCTTGGCCGTGATCGTCGCGTCGGGGACCACGTGGTACAGGAGCACGGTCTCCACCGTCGGGATGCCCAGGCCGGCCACGGCGGCGAACGTCGCCCGCTCGGTCTTGGGGGACTTGCCGGTCAGGGACTTGACCAGGTACTTGAAAGCCCTGTCGTTCGGGACGAACGCGGTAGCAGGAGCGTTTCCGTCGGCGAGGATCTTGACCGCGGAGTCCGGCTTGGCCTTCAGGACCGCGAGGACGGCCTCGGTGACGATGTCGTAGTCCTTCCAGTTGCTGTCGAAGTGGTTGCCGTCCGACGTGAGCACCGCGGCCAGAGACCTGTTGCCAGCAGCCATAGCAGGGGAGGCGGGCGTGCTTGCGATGAGGGCGAGCGCGGCGGTTGCAGCGGCACCAACGGCGAGCTTGCGCATAGTGACTCCTGAGGGTTCGGGCCCGACCTGCTCGAGCCGTCACCCCCTATTCCGGCGGATGGCCGCCGGCGGATGCACCTAATGCAAGGCAACCCTCAGCCAGCCGTCCATCCCCACGCCGCCTGCACTTCGGCTGCCCACGGCCGTCTCGTTGGCGGGCCATCTGCGTCCCCGGCACCCGCCCGGCCTGTGAGCGCGATCGGGCGCAGTCAGCAGGCACCCAAGCGCGGAATGAGCCAGTCGCGGATGTCGGTCATCGGGATCCGCTCCTGGGCCATGGAGTCGCGCTCGCGGACCGTCGCGGCCTGATCGTTGAGGCTGTCGAAGTCGACAGTGACGCAGAACGGCGTGCCGATCTCGTCCTGCCGGCGGTACCGGCGGCCGATCGCACCGGCGTCGTCGAAGTCGACGTTCCAGGTGCGTCGCAGTCCAGCGGCCAGATCGCGGGCGACCGGCGACAGGTCCGCGTGCCGCGACAGCGGCAGTACCGCCACCTTGACCGGAGCGAGCCGCGGGTCCAGACGTAGCACGGTTCGCCGGTCGACCCCACCCTTCGCGTTGGGCGCCTCATCCTCGTCGTAGGCGTCAAGCAGGAAGGCCAGCACGCACCTGGTCAAGCCTGCCGCCGGCTCGATGACGTACGGGAACCAGCGCTCGCCGGTGTCCTGGTCGAAGTAGCTCAGGTCGACGCCGGACTTCTCCGCGTGCGTGGACAGGTCGAAGTCCGTCCGGTTCGCGATCCCCTCGAGCTCGGCGAACTCCGAGCCCGCGAAGGTGAACCGGTACTCGATGTCGACCGTGCGCTTCGAGTAGTGCGACAGCTTCTCCTGCGGATGCTCGAACAGCCGCAGGTTCTCCGGCTTCAGGCCCAGGTCCAGGTACCAGTCCCAGCGCGCCTTGATCCAGTACTCGTGCCACTGCTCATCGGTGCCGGGCTCGACGAAGAACTCCATCTCCATCTGCTCGAACTCGCGGGTGCGGAAGATGAAGTTCCCCGGCGTGATCTCGTTGCGGAAGCTCTTCCCGGTCTGGCCGATCCCGAACGGTGGCTTCTTGCGGGAAGTGTTGGCCACGTTGAGGTAGTTGACGAAGATGCCCTGCGCGGTCTCCGGCCGAAGGTAGTGGACCGCTCCGGCGTCCTCGACCGGGCCCACCGTCGTGCGCAGCATCCCGTTGAAGTCGCGAGGCTCGGTGAACTCGCCGCGCGTGCCGCAGTTGCCGCACACGATCTCCTCCAGGCCCGTGGCTGGCCGGCCGCGGCGCTCCTCGAAGGCGTCGAGCAGGTTGTCGGCGCGCCAGCGCTTGTGGCACTGCTTGCACTCCGTGAGCGGGTCGACGAAGGCGCTGAGGTGCCCGGAGGCCTCCCACACCTGCGGAGCCAGGATCACCGAGGAGTCCAGGCCGACGACGTCGTCACGGCCGCGCACGACCGACTGCCACCATGCGCGACGGATGTTCTCCTTGAGCTCCACGCCAAGCGGACCGTAGTCCCAGGCCGACCTCGTCCCGCCGTAGATCTCGCTCGAGGGGAACACGAACCCTCGGCGCTTGCTCAGGTTGACGACGGATTCGACACGGGCATCGGGCTTGGGCGGCTTGGCCATGGCGGTTCTCCACGCTCAGTCGGGGTTGGCCGCGCGCGCCGGGCGGCCTGCCGACTCACCCTACCGGGTGTCGCGGGCCCAGTCGGCCCGGGACGCGGACCCGCACTCGCGAGCCCCGCGTAGGAGCGCAGCCCGCAACCCGCGGACCCGCGTCGACCGGCTTCGAGGCCCTGATCCACAATCGGGGCATGGCAAAGAGGCGCGTGCATCGTCCGGAGGGGTCAAGGCCCATCAACCTGCTTGAGTCCGACGCCCCCGAGCCGTCGGCCGCCCCAGCTCAGGCGGCCACGAGCCGGCGGGCGAGGTTCGAGGGCGCCAGCCGCCCGTGGCTGGTCCGGATGGCCGCCCTGCCCACCTTGGTCATCCCCGTCGTCATGGCCGCGATGCTGTTCATCGGGCTGGCGATCTCGGCACCGTGGGCTGGGGTGCTCCTCATCGGCATCGGCATGTTCCTCAGCTGGCTGACTGCCCTCTCGTGGCCCGCGGCCTCCCCCACGAGCCGCGCGCTGCGGGTCGTGGTCAACGCGGGAGTCCTGGCGCTGGGGATCCTCAAGTTGCTGGGTCGGATCTGACCCGACCTCCCGGGCGCGGGCGAGGGATCGATCCAGCTCCGCTGGCCTGAACCAGGATCGATCCAACCTCGCTGGGCCAACCAGCCCGCGAACCAGGATCGATCCGCCGGGACGCGCGCGCCTATGACGGCTCCGGCTCCTCGTTGGGAAGCGCCCCTCCGTAGCGGCGATCCCGCGAGGCGAAGATCTCGCAGGCGTGCCAGAGGTGTCGCCGATCGAAGTCCGGCCAGAGCGTGTTGAGGAAGACCATCTCCGCGTAGGCGGACTGCCAGAGCAGGAAGTTCGACGTGCGCTGCTCGCCGGAGGAGCGCACGAACAGGTCCACGTCTGGCATGTCCGGCTCGTCGAGGTACCCGGAGAAGCGGGCCTCGTCGATCTGGTCGGGCCGGACCCGACCGGCCCGCACGTCGGCGGCCAGGGCAGCCGCGGCATCGGCGATCTCCGCCCGACCCCCGTAGTTGACGCACATCGCCAGGGTCATCGCCGTGTTGCCCGCTGTCAGCTCCTCCGCCCGCTCCAGCTCGTCGATCACGCTGCCCCACAGCCGCGGCCGACGTCCCACCCACCGGACCCGCACACCCAGCTGGTTCATCTCGTCCCGACGCCGCCTGATCACGTCACGGTTGAAGCCCATCAGGAAGCGCACCTCCTCCGGCGAGCGCTTCCAGTTCTCGGTGGAGAACGCGTAGGCCGACAGGTAGCCGATCCCAAGCTCGAGGGCGCCATGCACGCAGTCCAGCAGCGAGGCCTCACCGGCCTCGTGCCCAGCGGTGCGGGGCAGCCCTCGCTGCTTGGCCCAGCGGCCGTTGCCATCCATCACGATCGCCACGTGCCGCGGGACCAGGTTGGGGGGGATGTCGGGCGGCCGTGCCCCGGAGGGGTGTGGCGAGGGTGGGCGGCGGGCGACGACAGCGCCGCTGGCTGGCGCAGGCCCAGACGAACGCGCCCCGCCGAGCCGACGCCATGGGACACCGCTTCCGTTCACAGCCACATCCTGACACTGGAACCACCGTCGACGCCGCCCACTCCGGGTGCGGGCCCAATTCCTGGGCTCTGGCGAACGCGCCCAGGCCCGCGAAGGGCTGGCGCGCGCCATGCCGCGGTGCGATCCTTGACACGTGAACGCCAAACCGCAACCGGTCTGGGCCAACGCCCATCGCGTCACGGACTTCCTGCTCGTGGGCGGATCCCTGCGCAGCGGGGACGCAGACCCCGGGACCGTGCTGGCTGAGCTGAAGAGCCACGGACTCACGCACATCCTCGACTGCCGGACCGAGACCTCCGACGAGCGGCTCGTGAAGAAGCTCGCCCCGGACGTCGTCTACCACCAGGCCGGCACCGACGACGAGGCCGACGGCACCGCCGAGGGGTGGTTCACCAGCGGCGTCACGTTCGCCCGGGAGGCCCTGAAGGTCCCCGGAAGCGTGCTGCTCACCCACTGCGCACTCGGCCAGACGCGTGGCCCGTCGATGGCCTACGCGGTCCTGCTGGACCAGGGCTACGACCCGGGCGAAGCCCTCCTGATGATTGCCGACGCTCGCCCACAGGCCAAGGCTGCCTATGCCGAGCATGCCCTGGAGTGGCACCTGGACCGCAAGGGCGCCACGCATGAGGAGCGCCAGGCTGCGTTCGAGTCCCTGCGAGCAGCGCGCGGGCATGTCGGCGGATGGCACCACAGGCGCCACTGAGCCGACGCCGCGCCCGGCTCCGAGGCCCGGCTCAGTCCGCCTCGTCGGCCACCTCGAGGGCCTGAGCATCCGCCGAGTCGCCCTCCTCCACCGGCGGCGTCACCTCGCCAACGGCCTCCTCGCGTGCCTCGATCTCCTCGAGCTCGGGGATCAGCTCGTACCGTTGGCCGTAGGCCGAGAACACCGAGATGAAGGCCGCCGTGAGCGGGATGGCGACCAGGCCGCCGATCCATCCGAACAGCGCCACGCCCACGATGACCGACCCGAAGGCCACAGCCGGATGGATGTCCATGGTTCGCTTGCTGAGCTTGGGAACCAGGACGTAGTTCTCCAGCTGCTGGTAAAGCGTCGCGAAGACGACGATCGCAAGGGCGGCCGCCGGGTCGGTGAACGCGGTGGCGAGGACCGGCAGCGCGATGCCGAGGTAGGTGCCGATCACGGGCAGGAACTGGCTGGTGACACCGACCCAGAGCGCCATCGGCAGCCAGAACGGGACGTCCAGGACGACGAAGGCGATCGCATGGGCAATCGTCGACAGCAGGGCGAGCAGCAGCTTCGAGACCACGTACCCGCCGGTCTTGGTGACCGTCGTGTCCCACACCGTCACGAACACCCGCTGGCGGCTGGCCGGGAGCATCCTGCCGATCGCGCGGCGCATCCGGGGCCCGTCCGCGGCGAAGTAGAAGGCGAAGAGCGCCACGGCGGCAAGCTGGAAGATCCAGCTGGCCAGGCTGCCGATGACGCCGACGACACCCCCGGCGAGGTCGGTCGCGA
Source organism: Candidatus Nanopelagicales bacterium (assembly GCA_049688595.1). Classification (GTDB taxonomy): domain Bacteria; phylum Actinomycetota; class Actinomycetes; order S36-B12; family CAIYMF01; genus Prado023. The sequence continues at coordinate 8,898 of JBAVLA010000051.1, forward strand.
TCTGGGCGATCTGGCTGGTGTTGACGTTGAGCGTGCTGGCCAGCGCATTGGGGTCGAACGTGAGCCCGAACGTCTCGTTCACCCATCGGACGACGGTCCGGGCAAGTCCGGGGATCGCAGTCGCAAGGTCGGCCATCTGCGAGAAGAACGCGCCGCCGAAGGCTGTCAGCAGGCCCGCGATGGCCACGAGCCCGCTCAGCATGGCCAGGCCAGCAGCAGCGCCCCGGCGCATCCCGCGGGCGCTCAAGGGCCGGATCATCGGCTCCATGGAGATCGCGCCGAGCCACGCGAGCAGCAGCGCCAGCAGGAGCTGGTCGATCCTTGCGAACGCCCAGATCCCCAGGCGCAGGCCCACGTAGAGCAGGGCGATCAACGCAGCGGTGCGGCGCAGGCTGGCCGGGTCGAAGGCGATGAGCACCGCCTCGCGCCGGCCTCCCCGGTGCAGGGGGCGTTCAACCGTGGCCGGGGCCGGCGCGGGCGGCCCCGGGTACACCCCATGCGATGCATGGGCGTGCGGCCTCACCCAGAAGCCCAGCCCCCGCCGCAGTGCAGCAGCGGCCCAGATCGGCGACTCCTCGGCGCTCCGCGTGACCTGCTCCTCGGCGGACGCGGCCTGATCCTCGACTGCAGGCGCCACGAGGGGCTCCTGCCCAGCGTCGGCTGCCCCGCGGGCACCCGAAAGCTCAACCCCTGGCGCCGCCCCACCCGGCGGGGGCTGCGCCGGGGGTGCTGCCCGCCCCATGTCGGTCGGCTCAGCCGGTTGCTGATCCACGGCCGCTAGCCTACGGGGACCGTCCCGACCGGGCTGAGCCCCACGACCAACTGCCGGGCCTCGTCCCGCCGTTCGAAGCGAACACCCCTGCGCGGGCCCACAATGGTCCAGTGCCGACCTACCGCGATTCCGGGGTGGTCCTGCGCACCCATCCACTCGGGGAGTCCGATCGGATCATCACGATCCTCACCCGCGGCCACGGACGGGTCCGAGCCGTGGCTCGGGGCGTTCGCCGCACCTCATCCAGATTCGGGGGCCGCCTCGAGCCGATGGGGCTGGTCGATGCCCAGTTCCACATCGGCAGGTCGCTGGACTCAGTCGTTCAGGTCGAGTCGCTGTACGCATTCGGCGCCGACCTGACCGGCGACTACGGCCGCTGGACGGCAGCGCAAGCCATGTGCGAGACGGCTGAGCGGCTGACGCCCGAGGAGGCCGAGCCTGCGCCGGCTCAGTTCCAGCTGCTGGTCGGCGGGCTCAGGGCGCTCTCCCTGCGGTCCCACGCAGCTGGGCTCGTGCTGGACGCGTACTTGGTCCGGTCCCTGGCAGTCGCCGGCTGGGCCGCGTCGTTCGACTCCTGCGCGCGATGCGGCGCGCCTGGTCCCCACCGGGCGTTCAGCCTCCCAGGCGGCGGGGCCCTCTGCTCGACCTGCCGCGTGCCGGGCTGCGCGACCCCGAGGCCGGAGACGCTGGCGCTCCTCGGGGCGTTGCTCTCGGGGGACTGGGACCGCGCCGAGGCCTGCGACGACCGGGCCCGCCGCGAGGCGTCCGGGCTGGTCACGGCCTACTTGCAGTGGCACCTCGAGAGATCGCTGAAGTCCCTGCCGCTCGTCGAGCGCGGGTGAGCCGCCCCGCCCGGCGCCGGTTGACCGCCAGCCGGGCCAGCCGCGGAACGGCCGGCCAGGGCGGTCAGAAGCCGAGCCGGCGCAGCTGCTTGGGGTCGCGCTGCCACTCCTTGGCCAGCTTCACATGCAGGTCCAGGAACACCGGGGTGCCGAGCATCGCCTCGATCGCCGCACGGGCCCTCGTGCCGATGTCGCGCAGCCGGGCCCCCTTGGCCCCGATCACGATCGACTTCTGGGAGGCCCGCTCCACGAAGACGTTGGCGTAGATGTCCAGCAGCGGCCGGTCGGCGGGCCGGCCCTCCCGCAGCCCCATCTCCTCGACGACGACCGCGATGGAATGCGGGAGCTCATCGCTGACCCCCTCCAGGGCCGCCTCCCGGATGAGCTCGGCGACCAGCACGACCTCCGGCTCATCGGTGATCTCCCCGTCGGGGTACAGCTCCGGTCCCTCGGGCAGGACGGCCAGGAACTCGGCCAGGACGTCGTCGAGCTGCTGCCCGGTAGTCGCCGACACCGGCACGACCGCAGCCCATTCGACCCCGGACGCGGCCCCGAGATCTGCCACCTCTGCCAGCCGCGCAGCCAGCCCGGGACGCCCCACGCGGTCGGACTTGGTGACCAGCGCGATCACCGGCGTGCGCCGACCGCCGTGCGTCGCCCCAGAGAGGCGGTGGGCGATCCGACGATCCCCCGGGCCGGTCTCCTCGTCAGCCGGCAGGCACAGCGCGATCGCGTCCACCTCGCTCCACTGCTCCTCGACCATCGCGTTGAGTCGCTCGCCCAGGGCATTGCGCGGCCGGTGCAGCCCGGGGGTGTCGACCAGCACGATCTGGGCCTCGGGGCGGTGGACGATGCCGCGGATCACCCGCCGCGTCGTCTGCGGCTTGCTCGAGGTGATCGCGACCTTCTGCCCCACCAGCGCGTTGACCAGCGTGGACTTGCCCGTGTTCGGCCGCCCGATCAGGGCGATGAACCCGCTGCGGTGGGGCCCTGCCGTCCTGGTCACGCGGGCGGCACGATCCCGAACGTCCCAGTTGTCTCGACCGCTGTCACCCCCTCGTAGGGCTCAGCAAGGATGGTGCTTATCCGGTTGCGCCGGCCGGAGGCATGCTCGGCCGTCAGGACCCACCCGTTGACGGTGATCGCCGCCCCCGGCACCGCGACCTTCCCCAGACGCTTGGCGATCAGGCCGGCCACAGTGTCCACGCCCTCGGCATCCTCGTCGGCCTCGAACCCGAGGAGCTCGGCCGCGGCCCCGACGCTCAGCCGCGCGCTCAGGCGGTACGCCCCGCTGGGAAGCCGCTCGATCTCCGGGACCTCGAAGTCGTACTCGTCGGCGATCTCCCCGACGATCTCCTCCAGCACGTCCTCGATCGTCACGAGACCGGCGGTCCCGCCGTACTCATCTATCGCTATCGCCATGTGAACCCGCTGGCCCTGCAGCTCCCTGAGCAGAGCATCGACCCGCTTGGAGTCCGGGACGAATGTCGCAGGACGCATCAGCGACTCGATCCGCTGGGTCGTCTCGGCGTCGCGATGCTCGAGGAGCCGCCGCGCCACGTCCTTCAAGTAGAACACCCCCACCACGTCGTCGGGTCCGTCCCCGATGACGGGGATGCGGGAGAAGCCCGACCTGAGCGCCAGCGACATCGCCTGCCGCAGGGTCTTGTGGCGCTCGATCCACACCATCTCAGTCCGCGGGACCATGACCTCCCGGACGATGGTGTCGCCGAGCTCGAACACGGAGTGCAGCATGGCCGCTTCGTCGTCCTGGATGACCTGGTCGGCCTCCGCCATGTCGACGAGCTCGCGGAGCTCGGCCTGGGTGGCGAACGGGCCCTCACGGTACCCCCGACCAGGTGTCACCGCGTTGCCGATGAGGATCAGCAGCGTGACGAGCGGCCCGAAGAGCGCCGCGGCGGACTTGGCGAACCGCCCCGACCGCAGGGCAATCCGGTCCACGTGCTGACGGCCGAGCGTGCGGGGCGCGACGCCCAGGGCGACGAACATCACCACGGTCATCACGGCCAGCCCCAGGAGCAGCCCCACGCGCGGGCCCCAGGGCGCGGCCTGCACGAGGACGTAGATGACCAGCGCGATGGCCACGACCGAGAAGAACGTGTGGAGGAACAGCAGCACGTTCACATAGCGGGCCCGGTCGTCGAGCAGCTCGCACAGCCGCTCGGTCCGCCGCCCGGGCCGCTCCCGGGCCAGCTCCTCGGCACGCGATCGGGACACCCGCCCGATCGCGGTCTCGGCGGCGACGAGCAGGCCGGCCGTTGCCACGCACACCACGGCGACGACGACCATCACCACTTGGGTGGTACTCATCAGCTCCGGGACCGCCACTCCGCCAGGAGCGCGTCCTGCAGTCCGAACATGACGGCATGCTCCTCGGGCTCGGCGTGATCGTGGCCGAGCAGGTGGAGGATGCCGTGCGTCAGCAGCAGCTCGAGCTCCTGGGGCGTCCCGTGGCCGGCCGACTCAGCCTGAGCCGCAGCAACCTGCGGGCAGATGACCACGTCGCCCAGGACCCCGGGCTCTCCGGGCTCCCCCGGGCCTGGCACGCGGAGCTCGTCCATGGGGAAGCTCAGGACATCGGTGGGCCCTGGCTCGTCCATCCACGTGACGTTCAAGTCGGCGATCTCCCCTGCGTCTACCAGGGAGATGCACAGCTCGGCCTCGGGGTGCAGCCCCAGCCGCCCAAGCAGGAACTGGGCCTGCTCGACGAGGGCGTCCTCATCGACGGCCACGGTCGACCGGTTGTCCACGTCCACGACTGCCATCAGCGCCTCCTCGCGGAGCGATCCGGCAGACCTGGCCACCCCTGGCTCGAGTCCGAGCGCTGAGCCTCGTCGAACCGGGAGTAGGCCTGCACGATGTCCGTGACGAGGCTGTGCCGCACGACGTCGTGCGCCGTCAGATGGCAGAACGACACATCCCGGACATCATGGAGGATCCGCTGCACCACCTTCAGGCCCGACTCCGTGCCAGCCGGCAGGTCGACCTGGGTGACATCGCCGGTCACGACCATCGTGGAGCCGAACCCCAGGCGGGTGAGGAACATCTTCATCTGGTCCCCGGAGGTGTTCTGCGCCTCGTCGAGGATGACGAATGCGTCGTTCAGCGTGCGTCCGCGCATGTACGCCAGGGGTGCCACCTCGATTATCCCGGAGGTGAGCAGCCGGGGGATGGAGTCCGGGTCGAGCATGTCGCGCAGCGCGTCGTAGAGCGGGCGCAGGTATGGATCGATCTTCTCCGACAGCGTCCCGGGGAGGTAGCCGAGGCGCTCGCCGGCCTCGACGGCCGGCCGCGTCAGGATGATCCGGTTGACGCGCTTGCCCTGCAGCGCCTGCACGGCCTTCGCGACCGCGAGGTAGGTCTTGCCGGTTCCCGCCGGCCCGATGGCGAAGACGATCGTGTGGGCATCGATGGCGTCCACGTAGCGCTTCTGGTTCAGCGTCTTCGGTCGGATCGTGCGCCCACGGTTGGACAGGATGTTGGCCGTCAGGACCTCGGTCGGGCTCGTCGAGGGCTCGGCGCGCAGGATCGCCAGCGCGCGGCGCGCTGCATCCGGGCTCATCCCCTGGCCCGTGCGCACGATGGAGACGACCTCGTCGAGGAGCTGCTCCACCAGGTGCAGGTCGGCAGGTCCTCCGGTCAGGTTGATCTGGTTGCCGCGGACGAGGATGTCGACGCTTGGGAACTCAGCCTCGATCGCCCGCAGGACCTCGTCGCCGACTCCCACGACGGAGACCATGTCGAGGCTGGCAGGCACGACGACTGTGTGCTGGATGCGCTCGGGGCGCGCTGGAGGTTCACTCATGGTTGCTCACAAGGTTACGTCGGGAGGCGGGCCGGGGAGGACGCCTCAGCCGGGCGGCCAGGAGTGCGCCCGCCCACCGAGGACGTGCACGTGCAGGTGGTGGACCATCTGGCCCCCGAGCTGGCCGGTGTTGATCACGACCCGGTAGCCGGCCGCCAGGCCCTCGGCCTGAGCGATCCTCGAACACTGTGCCATCAGGGCCCCGACGAGGCGGGGATCCCTGGCGACCGCCTCGTCCAGCGTGGCGAAGTGCTGCTTGGGCACCACGAGGATGTGCGTCGGTGAGACAGGTGCGATGTCGCGGAAGGCCAGCGTCTCCTCAGTCTTGTCCACGACCGAGGCGGGGACCTCCCCGGCTACGATCCGGCAGAACAGGCAGGGCGCGCTCATGTGCGCCATCCTGCCACCCGCAGGGGCCAGCCGGGGGCCACGCAGCGACTATCCCCAGCGACCAGTCGAGCCCAGGACCACGGCGGCGGCAACCGTCCCAGCGGTTGAGGCCCGCATGACAGTCGGACCCATCCGGGCAAGCACCGCACCCGCGCCGGTGAACCTGTCGATCTCCTCGGGGCTGAGGCCGCCCTCGGGACCCACTATCAGCACGATGTCGCCAGTCGCGGGCCACCCGAGCCCGGGCAGCGGCGTCCCGCCCGCCTCGTGCAGCACCACGGCCGTTGCCGCGCCCCGGATGAGCGCCTCGACCTCGGC
>JBAVLA010000052.1:0-1662 GCA_049688595.1 Candidatus Nanopelagicales bacterium
TTGCGGACGTTGCGGAGGTGACCGGCGGCACCGGTGCGGACGGAACGGACGTGGCCGCCGTGCAGCCGGCCATCCCCACCGACAACGCCAGCAGGGTCGCCGGGAGCCGTCTGATCACGTGAGCGGAAGGTCCAGCAGGGCGTTCTCGACCACCTCGGCCAGCGCCGGATGGATCCAGTACTGACCGGTCGCCATGCCGGGCGCGGTCAGCCCGAAGGTCATGGCCTGGATCAGCGGCTGGACGAGGTTGGCCGCGTCCGGGCCGATCACGTGCCCGCCGAGCAGCAGGCCGGTGTCAGGATCGGCGAGCACCTTCACGAAGTGGTCGGTGTCCTCCATCGCCCAGCCGTAGGCCACGTCGCCGTAATCACGGGTGGCGGTGACGTAGCGGACGCCGGCCTCACGGAGGTCCTGCTCCGTCCGTCCCACCCAGGCCACCTGGGGACCGCTGAACACGGCCTGCGGGATGAAGCGGTGGTCGCTGCTGATGAGGTCATCCGGATTGAGCAGGTTGTGCTTCACGACCCGCGCCTCGTGGTTCGCGACATGCTTGAGTTGGCGCACGCTGGAGATGTCGCCCAGCGCGTAGATGCCTTCGGCGGTGGTGCGCTGGTGGGCGTCGACCAGCACCCGGCCGTCCGCATCGACGGCGACGCCGGTGGCGGTCACGTCGAGGGTGTCGCTGTTGGGGATGCGGCCAATCGCGAACAGCACCTGATCGCCGATGAAGGAGTACTCGATCTCGTCGCTGTCGGCGGTGTTCACTTCGACACCACCAGCCGTCACGGCCTCCAGACCTGTCACGCCCTGACCGAGCCGCAGCGTCACTCGGCGGCTGAGCAGCTCGGTGAACCGGCGGGCTACTGCCTCGTCGGCCGCCCGGAGCAGGCGATCACCACGGTGCAGCACGGTCACGGCCGTGCCGAAGGCGGCGAAGATGTGGGCGAACTCGGCAGCGACGCTACCGCCCCCCACGATCACCAGGCTGCTCGGCAGGCTCGGGAGGCGCATGATCGATTCCGAGGTGTGGACGCGGGCCGCAAGGGCCGGATCGTCGAGGCCAGGGATGTCGGGCAGCCGTGGACGTGAGCCCGCCGCGAGCACGAAAGCGTCTGCGGTGATCTCTTCCTCGCCAACCTGCAGCACTTTGGGGCCCACGAACTTGGCGTTCTGACGGAACAGGGTGACGTGCTCGTTGCGCTGACGGAACGCCTCCCCGGAGATCGCGATCGGGTCGAGCCGTCCGAAGATCCGGGACTGGATGTCGCCCCACCGGGCGGTCACCGGACCCGTGTCGATCCCCAGCGCCGCCGCGTGCCTGGCGGCCTCGGCCAGATCGGCCGGGTGGGCGAACATCTTGGTCGGGATGCAGCCTGCGTTCAGGCACGTTCCCCCGAAGCGCTCCGCGCCGTCCACGAGCGCGACGGAACGGTTGCGGAACCGCCTGTCGATCAGGGAGTTCCCGGTGCCGGAGCCGATGACGCACAAGTCGAAGTGCTGCATGTCGTCGATTGTTCCACGGAGCCGAGCCCCCCGTCCCGCCGCACCGCCCTGGCCCCTCCCCCCCGACCTTGCGCCGCCCCTGGCCCCTCCCCCCATCCCGCCGCACCGGCCTGGCCCCTCCCCCCGACCTTGCGCCGCCCCTGGCCCCTCCCCCCATCC
>JBAVLA010000053.1:0-2447 GCA_049688595.1 Candidatus Nanopelagicales bacterium
GGTCAGCCCGGCCCCGGGGCCGGCCGGCTGCGCGATGGCCCGCCTGACCGCGACGATGCCCGTGGCCCAGGCAGTGGGCGCCTACGCCGCGCTGCGCAGACTCGCCGAGTCGAGGCGCGCCCAGGGCGATGCGCGTGCGATGGGGCAGCTGATGAGTGACGAGCTGTTCGCCCGCATGACCGGGGCCTCCGGCACGCCCGGCGCGGTCAACGTCGAGGTCGGCCTGGTGATGACGGAACGGAACCTGCTGCGCGGCGGCGCGGACCCGGCCCTGCTCACCGACGACGAGGGCCGCACCTTCACCCACGTCCCCGCGGTCCTCGCCCGTGCCTTGGTCCGGCAGGCCGACCGAGCTTGGCTGAGCCGCCTGTACGCGGCACCGGACTCCGGTGAGCTTGTTGCGATGGACTCCCGCCGGCGGACCTTCACCGGCCGTCTGCGCCGCCTGCTGCTCCTGCGCGACCAGACCTGCCGCATGCCCTGGTGCGAGGCACCGATCCGGCACGCCGACCACGTCCGCGAGCACGCCTCCGGCGGCCCGACCGCCCTGGCCAACGGCGCAGGGCTGTGCGAGTCCTGCAACTACCTCAAACAGGCCCCCGGATGGCGGGCCGACATCATCGGGACACGCGGCCAGGTCATCGAATTCACCACCCCGACCGGACACCGCTACCGATCACAACCGCCGCCCGCCCCCGGACACCAGCAACGCAGCCTCGAGGACCACGTCGAACGTGTCCTGCATGACCACGACGACGGATTCGACCCGAACCCCCTCGACGGCGCTGCCTGACGCCCGGTTGCGAGCGCCCGCACTCCCGGCACCCGTTCAGCCCAGTCCAGCGCAGACCTCGTTGAAGACAGCTTCGGAGACAAGCCGGACGCCCAGATCGCGGGCCTTGCGGGCCTTGCCTGACTGGCTGTGCGGATCGGCGATCACCAGCAGGGCCGTCCTGGCGCTGATGCTGGTCGTGGGCACCAGCCCAGCGCACGCTGCCTGACGCTCCAGGTCAGCACGGGGCCGGCTCATCGCGCCGGTGAAGACGACCCTGTCGCCTGGCTGAGCCCCGATCCGCTGGGCGGTCACGTGACGCTGCCTGGCGAGGTGCTGCGCAGCCCGAAACACGTCCGCGACGGTCCCGGGCCGCACGCCAAGCAGACGAGCAACACGCTCGAGATCGGACTTCTCAAGGTCGGTGACGACACCATCAGCCCACGCTACGGCCGCGAGCGCGGTCAGGTACTCGATGTGCGCGTGCGCCACCTCGGTCTGGCTCAGGCCGAGCATCTCGGCGGCGCCGACGAGGGTCTCGGCCTCTGCCGGAGTGATCAGCCGATCCTCGAGTGACTCGTCGAGCAACGTCACGTAGGGGGTGGCATCGCTCAGAGGATCGTCATCCACCACGGGCAGGCGCGCGACCAGGCGTGCCAGGCAGCCAGTCTCGTGGCGCTTCGCGCGCTCCGCGTGGCTGCGCGTGAATCCGGGGCGAGGGGATAGCACGCCGTGCCGCAGTCCGGGCCATGCCAGCTGGGATCCGGTCTCGACGACGGCCGTCAGCGGATCGGAGCCCGGGAACAGGTCGGCCGGTGCTGTCCGCCAGAATCCGGTATCAGTGCTGGGCGCGAAGCCGGTTGTCGCCCACGGCAAGGAGGCGCGGTCGAGATCCACCAGACGTCGCAGCAACTCCGCTGCGGCATCGGCATCAGCCAGCGCCTGGTGGGCGTCGTCGCGGTCGATGGACAACACCTCGCAGGCCCCACTCAGGCTGCGGGCACCGATGATGCGGTTGCTCAGCCGCATCGTGTCGGTGACGGCCGGGAGCCGCTCGGGCACCGGCGCGCCGTCGCGCTGAAGTCCCAGCATCAGGTGGTTGATGTCGAATACGGCGTTGTGCGCGACCAGGACGCGACCCTGGAGCATGGCCATGAGGTCCTCGGCGAGGTCCGTCAGGGTAGGCGCCGCGTGCACGTCGGACGCGCGGATGCCGTGGATGTCATCGGCAGTGACGGCCCGCTGCGGATTGACCAGACTGGTCCAGCGCATCGTCTCGTTCAGGCCCGCATCGAGGTGGATGATCCCGATCTCCACGATCCGGTCGGTGCGGAAGTAGGTCCCTGTGGTCTCCAGGTCCAGCACAGCGATCCCTGTCATGGTTCCTCCCGTCATGGCGTCCTCGCGGCGCTCACCGGGCGGATTCCCTGCTTGCTGGACGGCGACCCGGGTCGAAGGTCCCGATCTGGCCCGCGCCGCGTCCCGAGGCAGGCGCGTGGGGGCCGTGCGGTCGCTATCGTGCCGGTGAGTGAGGGACGGGGAGGAATCCATGGAGCAGGCGCCGAGCGGTCCCCGGGCGACCCCCGTCGAGATCCGCGCGGAGTTCGAGCGGCTGGTCATCGACGACCTGTACGGCCCGGCGGGTGGTCCGGCGGAGCAGCTGTCGGACATGCCG
>JBAVLA010000054.1:0-1932 GCA_049688595.1 Candidatus Nanopelagicales bacterium
TCCCACAACCTGGCGTTGAAGCAGGACGGCACCGTCGTCGCCTGGGGCGCCAACGACTACGGGGAGGGCAGTGTCCCGGCGGGGCTGAGCGGGGTGACTGCGATCGCCGCTGGCGACTTCCACAACCTGGCGTTGAAGCAGGACGGCACCGTCGTCGCCTGGGGCCTCAACGACTACGGGCAGGGCGGTGTCCCGGCGGGGCTGAGCGGGGTGACCGCGATCGCCGCCGGCGGCTTCCACAACCTCGCATTGAAGCAGGGAACGTAGGGCTCAGTGACGCCCGGGGTTCCACTTTCAATCCGACTGCGGACCCAGACCCCTGCCGCGGTCTGCAGAAGGCCGACCGGAGGGTGATCCGGGAACAGCACCAGCGACGTTGCAGGAAGCCCTGCTCAAGCCGCCCTGCCCGGCGAGGAGTGGCCTAGCTCGATCTAGCCGACGAGGTCGCCGCATCCATGACCAGCCACTTCTTGGCTGGCAGGAGTTCGTCAGCCGCCACGCGCCCCGCCTCACCGCGGTGCAGCGGCTCGTCAACGACCTCGCGACGATCACGAACGTGGTGCCGCAAACCGGCCTCGGCATCAACGCCCCGCCCGCAGATGGCGGCTACTTCGGGGTCCGAACGTCCGACTTCGTCCGAGAGTTCAACGCCCTGACCCCACCCAGTGGCGGGTACTCATTTAGTGACTAAAGTATATTCCATGACGGCGATCGCGTTCTTCGGTGGGACGGGGAGGACCGGGCTGCGGGTGTTGGAGCGTGCGCTCGCCGGAGGTCATGAGGTGCGGGTGCTGGTCCGTGACTCCGCCAAGCTGGGCGTTGCGGACTCCCGGGTGCAGGTGGTGGTGGGTGATGTGCTGGACGCGGCGAAGGTGGGGGAGACGGTGGCCGGCGCGGAGGTGGTGTTGAGCCTCTTCGGCCAGGTGAAGGGCTCCCCGCGCTCTTTGCAGACCGATGGCACCCGCCACATCGTCGACGCGGAAGGGCACCTGCAAGTGCTGCGTGGGTCCGGTCTGGAGTGGACCGTGGTCCGTGGGCCGCGCCTGACCGAGCAGCTCGGTCGCGGCACGTACCGGGTCGGCTGGGTAGGGGTGGACGCCAGCACCCAGATCTCCCGTGACGACCTGGCCGACTTCATCCTCACCCAGGTCCACGACCACCGGTCCGTGGGCCAGCTACCGTTCGTCAGCAACTGATGGTGACCGACCGGATGGCACACGTCGGCCGTGCGGTGGAGGCCATCGTCGTGTGGGCACGCATCCTTGACTCCCATCGGGTGTTTCCGTTCGAGGGTCTGGAGTTGACCCGCGCCCAGCTCGAGGCACTGTTCTTCATCGCCCACAGCGACCATCCGGCCACGCCCGGCGTCCTCGCCCGCCGGTTGGGCGTGACCCCGGGCGCGGTCACGCAACTGGTGGCCGTCCTGACGGCCAACGGCCTCGTCGCCCAGGAGCGCGACCCCGCCGACGGGCGCCGGCGGGTGCTGGTGCTGGCCCCGGTGTGGGCGGAGCGGGTCGCTGGCTTCGAGCGGGAGGTGGTCCGTCGGTTGGAGCCACGTTTCGCTGCCCTCGACGACACCGAGATCGAATCCCTCGCGACCCTGCTTCAGCGGACCATCGGGACGCCGGCATGAGCGGGGTGTTCGTGACCGGCGCCACCGGGACGGTGGGCAGTGCGGTGGTCTCGCATCTACTGGACCGCGGGCAGCCGGTGATCGCTGGCGTCCGGTCCCCGGCGGACTCGGTCCGGCTTCCGGCCGGGGCGGAGGGTCGACTGTTCGACTTCGGCGCTCCGGCACGAGACCTGGAGAAGGCCCTGGCCGGCGCGGATCGGTTGTTCCTGATGCGGCCCCCCGCGATCGCCGACGTCCGCACGTTCCTGTATCCGGTGGTGGACGCTGCCCGGCGCGTCGGCGTCCGTCAAGTCGTGTTC
>JBAVLA010000055.1:0-26521 GCA_049688595.1 Candidatus Nanopelagicales bacterium
GGCTGGACCCGGGCACGCCGGGGCCGCGCCCGCGTGCCTTCGCGTGGCGCAGCGGCGACCAGCGCTTCCAAGCCGCATCGACGACCACCAGCAGCGGCACGTTCGCAGCGATCAACGGGAGCGCGGCAGCCGGCGGCCACGCCTGGCCGAGCACCCGCGCCATCGGCGGGATCACCAGGCAGGCAATGGCGAAGGACAGGGACACTGCCACGGCCACCAGGAGGAACCGGTTGCTGAACAGGGGCACCCGCCACGCGGGACGTCGTGTGCTGCGGCACGCGAACACGTTTGCCATCTGCATGACGACGACTGTGAGGAACGCCGCGCCCGATGCGGCTGCCAGGTCGGGGCCATCCGGGAAGCCCAGGCCCGGGCGCCATCCGAACGACCAGAGAGCCGCGATGAACACGGCCATCTCGGCGATCGCCTCCGTGGGCCCGAGGATCCCGAAGGCCCGCAGCGCGACGCCCCGGTCCAGCAGGCGACCGCGCACCGGCGGGTGGTCCAGCACCGTTGCCGCAGACCGCTCCGCGCCCAGCGCGGTGGCCGGCAGGGTGTCGGTGCCCAGGTCGAGGGCCAGGATCTGCATGACGCCCAGGGCGAGCGGGAACCGCCCGCCCGACACCGCCCAGACCAGGAACGGCGCCAGCTCGGCGACGTTGTCCGTCAGGTGGTAGGTCAGGAAGCGGCGCACGTTGAGGAACGTCTCGCGGCCCTGGCGCACGGCGGCGACGATGGTTGCGAAGTGGTCGTCCAGGAGGACCAGGTCCGCAGCCTCCCGGGCCACCTCGGTTCCTGACCGACCCATGGCTATGCCGATGTCGGCCATCTGCAGGGCCGGTGCGTCGTTGACCCCATCCCCCGTCATGGCCACGATGTGCCCGCGGGCCTGGAGGGCCTGTGCGATCAGCAGCTTGTCCTCAGGGGTCGCCCTGGCCAGCACGACGCCGTCCCGATCGACGGTGGCACCCAGGATGTGCAGGTCGGTGGGAAGGTCCGCGGCCACCAGCACGGGCGAATCGGGCAGGGCCAGTCCGATCTGCTTGGCGATGGCGCCAGCCGTCGTCGGGTGGTCCCCGGTGATCATCGCTACCCGGACGCCAGCGTGCCGGCACGCCGCGATGGCCTCGGTGACCCCCTCGCGCGGGGGATCGTGGTAGCCGAGCAGGCCGCTGAGCACAAGCCCCTGCTCTGCGGCGGCCGCATCGATCGGCTCCTCGGGCGAGCGCGGCCGCTCCGCCACGGCCAGCACGCGCAGCCCGCGGGCGAGCATTGCATCCAGCGCTATGTGGACGCCATCAGGCAGGTCGACGCACGCCGCGAGCATGGCCTCGGGCGCGCCCTTGGTGATCACCCGGTCGGGCAGGAGGGTCGTGGCCATCCGCCGGTGCGGGTCGAACGGATGGTGCGCGACGGCCGCAACCGGATCGTGCGGCAGCCCGAGGCGCTGGGCCAGGACCCAGATCGCCACCTCCATCGGGTCACCGGTCCGCTCGCCGCCGACGTGGTCCTGGGCCGGCGAGGCCAGCAGGGCGGCGGCCGCGGCCCTGCCGACACCAGCCCGGGCGCCCGGCTCCGACAGCTCTATCGGCGCCTCGAGCCGGTAACCGACCGAGGGGATCTCGGCGGTGCCCGTCGGGGTCCAGACCGAGACCACGTTCATCCGGTTCTCGGTGAGCGTGCCCGTCTTGTCGGTGCAGATGAAGGTCGTCGCGCCCAGCGTCTCGACCGACTCCAACCGGCGGACAAGCGCCTGCTGGGAGGCCATGCGCTGGGCCCCCATCGCCAGCGACAGGGTGACGGTCGGCAGCAAGCCCTCGGGGACCAGGGCCACCGTGACGCCGATGCCGAAGATGAAGCCGTCAGAGAGCGGCACGCCCAGGATCATCATCAGGGCGAAGAAGCTGACCCCGACCCCCCCGGCGACCACGGCGATCGTCCGCACCAGTTGCTCTATGTCGCGTTCGAGAGGAGTCGCCGGGCGCGCCTGCAGCGTGAGCCGGGCGATGCCGGCCAGGCGGGTGTTTGCCCCGGTCGCTTCGACCACGGCGGTCACCCGCCCCTCCAGCAGGAAGCAGCCGGCATGGAGTGGATCCCCCACGCCGACCCGCACCGGGGCGCTCTCGCCGGTCAGCGTGGACGTGTCGACCAGGGCATCCTCGACGACCAGGCATTCCATGTCCGCAGTGATCCGGTCACCGGCCTGCACCATCACCACGTCCCCCGGGACGATCAGGTCCGCGGTTACCTGCTGTTCCAGGCCGTCCCGGATCACGGTCGTCAGGATCGGCAGGAGGTCGGCCAGGCCTGCCGCCGCCCGCTCGGCCCGGTGCTCCTGCACGAAGGCGAACAGGCCGTTGACCAGGACGACGGCGGCGATGGCAACCGCTAGTGCCGGCATCCCCCCGACCATCGCCAGGACGGCGGCCACCCAGAGCAGCAGAGCGAAGAAGTGGGCGAACTGGCTGAGCAGCCGTCGCCATGGCGGGATCTTCGCGGGCTCGGGCAACACGTTGTGCCCGACCTGTTCGAGGAGCTCCAGCGCGCGGGCCCCGGCCAGCCCGGTCAGCTGGCTCACAGCCGGGCCGGGTGCACCAGCCCCCGCGCCGAGGCCGTCGTCGCCCATCGGGGCGACCTACGGTGCGGCGCCGCAGCGGTGCTGGCCCTCCGACGTCAAGCGCGGCATCAGGTCAGCTCCGCCTCGAGCGAGGCGAGGACGTCCGAGATCGGTTCTCGCACGACGATTTCGGCCAGGTCGTCGTAGGGGGTCGGCTCTGCGTTCACGATGGCCAGCCGCGGGGCAAGGCCCGCAAGGCCAGCGGCCGGGTTCACCTGCAGGGACGTCCCGATGGCCACGAGGAGGTCCGCGTGGCTCGCGGCCTCGATGGCCGCCTCGATGACGTTCGGGTCGAGCGCCTGGCCGAACGAGATCGTGGCGGTCTTGAGGATTCCGCCGCACTCGACGCAGGCAGGGTCGGCCTCCTCGCGGGCCAGGATCTCTGGCGTGGGCCACCGGCGGCCGCACGACAGGCAGAGGACCTCCCAGATCGTGCCGTGCAGCTCGAGCGCGTCTGGCGACCCTGCCCGCTGGTGAAGCCCGTCGATGTTCTGCGTGATCACTCTGGACAACAGGCCGGCCCGCTGGAGCGTGGCCAGCACCCGATGGCCACGGTTGGGCTCTGCAGTCCACGTCGTGTTCGCGCGGCGATTGGCCCAAGCCTGCCGGCGCACCTCCGGGTCGCTCACGTAGGTGCTGATGTGGAACATCGCCTGCGCGGCCGGGTTGCGGGTCCACAGGCCGTTGGGCCCGCGGAAGTCGCCGATGCCCGAATCCGTCGAGATTCCCGCGCCGGTGAGCACCACCACCCGCCGGGCCCCTGCCCAGATCCCTGCCAGGTCGTGCTGGGTGTTCGGCACGGGAGCCATGTTCGCACATCGGAACCCGCGCTGGTGACCGGTCGCGGCGCTTCACCTGCTTGGCCCGAGTGACGAGAATGCGCCTATGCGCTACGGCTGCTGGGTACCTGGGATTGCCTCGGCGCTGAGGTCCGCGTCGCCGCGGTGCGGCCCCAGCCGACTGGTCTGCGTCGACGGTCCGGCCGGGTCCGGCAAGACCTCCCTGGCCGCCGAGCTCGCCGCGGAGCTGGGGGATGCCCCCGTGGTGCACCTGGACGACCTCTATGAGGGCTGGTCCCAGCCCTTGGGCCAGCCGCTCGCGGCAAGGGTGGAGGCGTGGCTACTGCTGCCCTGGTCAGTCGGGCTGCCCGGCCGCCACCTGCGCTTCGACTGGGGCAGGGACCGGTTCACGTCCTGGGTCGAGGTCCCGGCCGCCCCGCTGCTGGTGTTGGAGGGGTGCGGCAGCGGCTCCGCGGGGATCCGTGAGTATGCCTCGGCCGTCGTGTGGGTCGATGCCCCTGCTGAGGAGTGCCTGCGTCGCGGCCTCGCGCGGGACGGAGCGGCGTTGGCCAGCAGGTGGCGGGCCTGGCAGGAGCAGGAGGCCGCCCACTTCGCCCGGGACCGCACCCGAGCCGCCGCGACCACCATCGTCAACCACCAGCGGACCGGCGGCCGTGGGCCCGGGGACGAACCGGTCATGACACCGCAGAGCACGCATCCCACAGGTCCGGGTGGGATCATGCCCTAGTGATCGTGGGGATGGGACGCTACTGCCAGGGCAAGGAGGTGGATGCCGCCCAGTCGCGGCTGATCCGCGGCGCCGGCACCCTGACCCCGGATGCGGTCTCACTGATCCGGGCGATGTACGGCCGGGCCAGCGCTGACCGGTCGGACTTCCTCTGGGTGGCTGTGGCGGCCCCCACCCGGTCGGAGCTGGTGGCCCTGGCTGAGGTCTTCGGGATCCCCAACCTCTGGGTCGACGATGCCCTGAACCCCCGGCAGCGGGCCAAGGCGGAGTTCAGCTCGGATGGCAAGTCCGGCCTGGTCGTCTTCAAGATCGTCACGTACGAGGAGCCCACCTCGGCGATCGAGACCGGCCAGATCACGCTGTTGATCGGCCCCTCGTACGTCGTCACGATCCGGCTGGGCCCGATCGGCGCGCTCGGC
Source organism: Candidatus Nanopelagicales bacterium (assembly GCA_049688595.1). GTDB lineage: Bacteria > Actinomycetota > Actinomycetes > S36-B12 > CAIYMF01 > Prado023. Next base: position 4,564 of record JBAVLA010000055.1, read on the forward strand.
AGGGTGCGGGCCCAGGCGACGGCGCGCCCCGATTTCCTGGCCCATGGGCCGATGGCTGCCGTCCACGCGATCGTCGATGCGATCACGGATGACTACTTGTCGGCGACCGACGAGATCGGCAAGGACATCGACCTGATCGAGGAGCACGTGTTCTCCTCGAGTGTCAGCGACGAATCCGAGTCGATCTACCTGCTCAAGCGGGAGAACCTCGAGCTGCGGAGGGCCGTGGCGCCGCTGGTCCCCCTTGCCCAGCAGCTAGTGAACGGCAGCGTGCGCCAGATTCCCGAGGCGCTGCGACCGTTCTTCCACGACATCGGCGACCACCTCCTGCGGGCCAACGACAACGTCGAGAGCTACGAGAACCTGCTGATGACCATGCTGCAGGCATCGAACGCCCGTCAGGGGCTGCAGCAGAACACGGACATGCGCAAGATGGCCGCATACGCCGCGCTGCTCGCCCTGCCAACAGCTGTGGCTGGGATCTACGGGATGAACTTCGAGTACATGCCTGAGCTGAGCACGCGCTGGGGGTACCCGGCGGTCCTGACGGTGATGGCGATCGGGCTGCTGCTCATCTACCGGGCGTTCAAGCGGTCCGGGTGGCTCTGAGCCCTTCGTGGGGTTCGATCCGGACTCGGGGTCACCTCAGGAGCTCTCCAGGACTCCGGCAGCGAGCAGGACCACCAGGACCAGGCCCAGGGCGACCCGGTAGATGACGAACGGCATGTAGGACTTGGTCGACACGTAGCGGATGAGCCAGGCGATGACGGTGTAGCCGACTGCGAAGGCGATGACCGTGGCCAGGATCGTGGGTCCCCAGCGCACGGCGGGGTCGGTGCCGACGTCCAGCGCCTGGAAGAAGCCGGAGGCCAGGACCGCCGGGATCGCCAGCAGGAACGCGTAGCGCGTCGCCGCCTCCCGCGTGTAGCCCATGAAGAGGCCGGCCGAGATCGTCGCCCCAGACCGGGAGACACCCGGGATCAGGGCCATCGCCTGGCAGGCGCCGTAGACCAGGCCGTCGCGCACGCTGAGGTCGGTTAGCCCCTTGATCGACCGGGACGTTCGGTCGGCGATCCCCAGCAGGATGCCGAAGGTGATGAGCGTGAAGGCCACCAGCCACAGGTTGCGGGCGACGGTCTCGATCTGGTCGGCGAACACCAGGCCCAGGACGCCGATCGGGATGCTCCCGACGATGACCAGCCAGCCCATCCGGACGTCTGGGGACCCCCGGGTCTCGGGATGGGCGAACTGGCCGAACCAGGCAGTGACGATCCGGGAGATGTCGCGCCAGAAGTAGATCAGGACGGCGGACTCGGTGCCGATCTGCGTAACGGCGGTGAACGCCGCGCCCGGGTCGGTCCACCCGAAGACCTGGGAGAAGACCAGCAGGTGTGCGCTGCTGGAGATGGGCAGGAACTCCGTCAGGCCCTGCAGGATCCCGAGGATCACGGCCTGCCCCCAGGTGACCGGCTCCGTGGCGGCCTCCTGGGCGAGGACGGCGCCTTGATCCAAGAGGCCCGTGCCGTGCTGCGCCAGGATTGCGGTGGCCGGACCCAGGGCCGCGGACACGCCGCTGAGCTCCAGGACCATCGCTGCCTCCTCGCCCTCGGCCCGCGTAGAGCCTAGCCCGTCCATCGTGGGCTCCCCCGACCGGCTAGCGTAGCGCGCCATGGAGAGCAGGACCGTCGGCCGGAGCGGGCTGCAGGTCAGCCGCACCGGACTTGGCACGATGACGTGGGGCCGGGACACCGACGAGTACGAGGCGAGCGACCAGTTCGCGATGTTCCTCGATGCGGGTGGGACCCTGTTCGACACTGCGGACGTGTACGGCTCGGGCGCTGCCGAGGAGCTGCTGGGCAGCCTCGTCGCCGAGGCAGGCGTCCGTGACGACGTCGTGATAGCCACGAAGGCAGGTGGGCGCCGCGCCGGCGAGCGCCGGTTCGACGGGTCCAGACGTCACCTCGTACGTGCGCTGGACGGCTCGCTGGAGCGCCTAGGCACTGACTTCGTCGACCTGTGGCTGGTTCAGGGATGGGATGACCAGACCCCACTGGACGAGACGCTGGGTGCGCTCGGCGATGCCCAGCGGTCGGGGAAGGCCCGCTACGTGGGCGTGTCGAACTACTCGCCCTGGCAGCTCGCGTTGGCTGCGACGACCGCGCGGCACCGGCACGGCCTGGACCTGATCGCCAATGAGGTGGAGTACTCCCTCGTTGCCCGTTCCGGTGAGGCGGATGCCCTGGCCGCGGCGGACGCCGTCGGCGCTGGGCTGGTCGCGTGGTCGCCGATCGGGCGCGGTGTGCTCACCGGCAAGTACCGGCACGGCACGCCCGCGGACTCGCGGGCGGCGTCGCCCCACCTCGGTGGGTTCGTGGCTGAGTACCTGACGGCCGAGCACGGCCGGGTGGTGGATGCGGTCTGCACAGCTGCGGAGGGGCTGGGCGTCGCGCCGGTCGATGTGGCGATCGCCTGGGTGCGCGACCACCCCGGAGTCTCGTCGATCCTGCTCGGCTCCCGCACGGCCGCCCAGCTTCGCGGTGCGCTGCGCGCGGAGGCGCTCACGCTACCCGCGGAGATCCGCGCAGCACTGGATGAGGTGTCCGCGGGCCTGCAGACTCGACGGGGCTAGCAGGACCGCAGGAACCTGTCGAGGACCCGGACGCCGAACTGCAGGCCGTCGATGGGGACCCGCTCGTCCACGCCGTGGAAGAGGGACCCGAAGTCCAGCGTCGGCGGCAGCCGGAGCGGCGCGAACCCGAAGCAGCGGATCCCCAGCCGGGAGAACGCCTTTGCGTCGGTCCCCGCGGACAGCGTGTAGGGGACCGCCCGCGCGCCGGGGTCGTGCGCCCGCAGGGCAGCCGCCATCGCCTCGACCGTGGGACCGTCGAACGTGGTCTCGACGGCCTCGTCGTGCACGATGAACTCACGCACCACCCGGTCGCCCAGCAGCTGGTCGATGGCGGCGAAGAGCTCCTCCTCATGGCCGGGCAGGAACCGCGCGTCGAGGGCCGCGGTCGCCTCCCCCGGGATCACGTTGACCTTGTTGCCGGCGGACAGCATCGTCGGGTTCATCGTGTTGGTCAGCGTGGCCCCGACGATGCGCGCCAGCGGCCCGAGCACCCGGATCAGGCCCTCGGCGTCAAGGGGATCGAGGTCCGTTCCCGTCGCGTCGGACAGCTCGGCGATGAAGGCCCGCGTCGTGGGGGTCACTCGGACCGGGAACCTGTGCTCACCAAGGCGCGCGACTGCCTGGCAGAGATGGGTCACCGCATTGTCGTCGTTGAGCATCGACCCGTGGCCGGCCCGCCCGGCGGCCCTCAGCTGCAGCCACGCCATCCCCCGCTCGGCGGTCTGGACGAGGTACAGCCGCAGGTCGTCCCGCACGGTCATCGAGAAGCCGCCCACCTCCCCCACTGCCTCAGTGACGCCGGCGAACAGCTCGGGCCGATGGTCGACGAGCCAGTGCGAGCCCGCCAGTCCGCCGTGCTCCTCGTCGGGGAGCAGGAGCACCACGACGTCGCGCTTCGGACGCATGCCCGTCCTGGCCCAGTGCCGGGCCACGGCCAGGATCATCCCGACCATGTCCTTCATGTCGACGGCCCCTCGGCCCCAGATCATGTCCAGCCCCGATTCCGGGTCCACGGCCACCTCGGCGGCGAAGGGCGGGTGGGTCCACCCCCGCGGCGCCGCTGGAACCACGTCCAGGTGGCCGTGCAGGAGCAGTGCGCGATCCGCCGAGTCCGGGTCCGTTCCCGGGATCCGAAGGACCAGCCCGGCCCGGCTGGCAGAGGTCGTGGCGAACCGCTGGGGGCTGAATCCCGCCTCCCGCAGGGCGTTGTCGGCGTACTCGGCCGCAGCCCACTCCCCCATGGTCTCGGGACGGTCGCCGGCGTTCGTGGTGTCGATCCGGATCAGGGCCCGGACCAGTTCGACGACGTCGGACTCGGCCTCCGGCAACGCCAGGAGCCCCGGGCCCTCGGCAGGGCGGTGGGCCGCTGCGGCTGGGTCCGCGGTCCGGGGGCGCGGGGTGCCAGCGGCATCGTCGTGCAGCTCTGCGGGGCTGGGTTCGTCGAATGGGGCCACGACCGACATCCTGCCGCGTCGCTGGCTCGCGCGGGAGCCCTCCACCGGCAGAATCACCCCCATGAGCGACACGCTGGACCTGGCCACGAGATGGCTGAACACCGAGGAGCTGTCCGCGATCCGTGGTCACATGCCGATCCTCTACGTGGAGGCGGTCCCCGTGCGGGTTGACGCTTCGGGCCGGATCGTCGCCGTCGGCCTGCTGCTGCGGGCCCGCCCCGACGGAACCATCTCGCGCGCCGTCGTCGCGGGACGCGTGCTCTACAAGGAGCTCATCCGGGACGCCCTGATCCGGCACCTGGAGAAGGACCTGGGTCCGGTGGCCCTTCCTCGCCTGCCCGTGTCGATGGCGCCGTTCACGGTGGTCGAGTACTTCCCCGACCCGACGGTCACCGGGTTCCACGATCCGCGCCAGCACGCGGTCGCGCTGGCCTACGTCGTGCCCGTGGATGGTGACTGCGCACCGTCGCAGTCGGCGATCGACCTGGCGTGGCTCACTCCTGATGAGGCGACCAGCGAGCAGGTCCTCGCCGAGTTCACCGGGGGGCAGGATCGCCTGATCCGGATGGCCCTGGCGTTCGGCGGTCGGCTGCCCTGACGTTGGCGTCCGACGCTGCCCGCGAGCGTGGTGATTGGTACCGGGTGCCAGTTGCTTGCTATCCTGATGGCGCTCCCGGGGTGCGCTCGGGGGCCCTTTGAGTGAGCCCAGTCCGGGTGGCGGAATAGGCAGACGCGCTAGCTTGAGGTGCTAGTGCCCGCAAGGGCATGGGGGTTCAAGTCCCCCCTCGGACACCACGGAACGGCCCCTGACCTGCGACGACGCAGGCGGGGGTCGTTCTTCGTCCACGAGCTGTCCAGCCCTTCTTGGGTGGGCTTGCCCATCGCTGGGCGGATCATGCGGCAACTGCGGAGCGTCGCGCTCAGGCGCTGGCAGCCGACCACTACACGGGCCGCAGCCAGGTGGGGATGTTCTGAGGCGGTGATCCGGTCTGATCGCCAGGGTGTCTGGCGGTTGGGGATCCCAGGATCGTCGGGCCGGGGTCAGGAGGGATCGGGCTCCACCGATCCTCCGAGAACGTCGAAGGCGGCCGTTGCATCAGCGGTACACGTGGCGGATACCACATCAGCGGACACGAGTCGGATAATGGCGTTGTTGCTTCGTTCTAGGGAGTTGCCGTCAACCGTCGCTCAGCAGTCGCCGCTATCGCCCTGGTACTCCTCCTCCCTGGTGGCGCAGCCACCGCGGCGCCGGCCCCAGCAGTCGTTGTCGTCCCGCCTGCCAGCTCAGCCACCGCGAAGCCGGCATCAGGAGTCGTTCCGTTGGCGTTCGTCCTGCCTGCTCGCGCAGTCAACTCGGCGCCGGCCCCGGGAGTCGTCTCGACCCGCACGTGTGCGGTCAAGTCCGACTTCAAGAAGGTGTACAAACGGATGACCAAGGCCAAGGTCGCCAGGATCCTGCACAACAAGGGCCACCGGGTCTGGTACAGCAAGAAGAAGCACAAGGAGAAGCGCACCTACCGGACCTGCAGCTCGTGGAGGGGCAGTTCCATCTCGATCATCTTCACCAAGGGTCGGGTGTCCTGGGGACAAGCCAGGTGGAGGGCCTGAGGGGGCGACAGACCGGGGACGACCTCCCCAGGAGCCGCAACCCTGACTGCAGCAGAGGCCGCGACGTGGCTCCAGTGGCAGTGGGGCCAGGCAGGGCCCGAGACGCTTGTGATGTCCGCCGGCACGCACAACGCGAGTGAGAGGCGCGGACACCACAAGCTCAGGTAACCCCGCCCTGGTGTGAGACCACCTCTGCTCTGGCTGGCGCCATCCCAAACCCGGTCGTCCAACGTCGGTCGCACGTCAACGCAACCTGTAGATCGCGTCCAGCGCCCGGTCGGCGTCGGACTGCCGCAGCAGCCCGGACACGACCGCCCGCCCCGCCTCCTGCACGTGCCGATAGCGCTCCTCGTCGCGCAGCAGAGCCCGCACATCAGACGCCACGGGCGTGATGGGGTCCACTCGGGGCAGCCGGTACCCGCCGAAGTGCCCCCACAGCCCGTACCGCAGGTTCCGCCCAGCCTGAAGGCCGTACAGGCCGCGTGACCCGAAGGCCACCACCGGCGTGCCGACCGCGAGGCTCTGCGCCGCTCCCCGCCCGGACGCCACAGTCAGGACCGCGCCGCGCATCAGGTCCGGCACCGCTTCGGACTCCACGAAACCGGTCATCTCGAACCGAACGTGCCGAGCGTCCGCGTCCCGGGTCGTGATGTGCTCCCGCAAGGTGCCGGCCGCCGAGCCGTCGCCGACCACTTGCACGACCCAGTCGGGGCCGTCCAGGTTGCTCAGCGCAGCAGTCACCTCGTCGACGGCTTCAAGCACGGCCAGCTTGTCCGGGTCCAGCCGGCAGGCGACCAGGATGCGGCCTGTGCCGCTCGCCACCTTCTTGCCCCAGGTCAACGGCGGCCGATCGACCAGCTCGTCGCGCACCGCGTTCGGCACGACGTGGACCTTGGTCGGATCCACCCCGCGGACGTCGGCGACCATCCCCGCGATCGACCTGCTGACCGAGATCAGGGACGACGCCCGGTCGCCCCACTGCGCGACTCCGTCGGAGTCGTCGCCGTGGAACGTGTTGACCAGCCTCGCGCCGGTGGCGGCGTGAACGAAGACCGCAAGTTTGCGGGACCGGCCCGAGTGTCCGTGCACGACGTCCCAGCTCTGCTGGGCGAGGTGTTCGGCGTCGCCGGACCAGTCGTCCCAGTCCGCGACGAGGTGCACGCCGATTCCGTCGGCGGCGAGCTTGTCCGCGAGGGGCGATTCCCGGCAGGCGACGGTGACGTCCCAGCCGTGGGAGTGGATCCCGCGCGCGGAGTACCAGATGTTCTCGTGGAGGCCACCCCACCGGAAGTCGGCTTGGACGCTCACCAGCACGCGGCCAGCCGACACGATCCGCACTCTACCGCCGGTCACAGGTCGCGCAGGATGTTGCGCGCCTCGTCGATCCCAGCCCTGACCGCGTCCAGCGAGGACGTGAGGTCGTCAACGATCCGCGTCGCCTCAGCGGTGTCGTGCCCGGCCGAGCCCAGGGCGACCAGCTCCCCGGTACGGGCGGCCAGTCCCTCCAGCCCGACCGCCGAGGCCTGCATCTGTGCCAGCAGCGAGTCGCGGCGGCGCAGCAGCCGGTCGATGGAGTCGGCCTGGGCGTCCAGTGCTGCCAGCGCGCGTTCCTGCTCGCGCCGGACGTCGGAGTCCGTGGTGCGTCGCAGCTCGTCCTGCAGCACGGCGATCTCCCGGGCGAGATCGTTGGGGCGGGCCGCCGCGACGCTGGAGTCAAGCAGCGTCACGCGGCCAGACATCTCCGCCACCGAGTCCACGACCGGGCCGCTCTCCGCCAGGACGCGCCCGACCTCGTCGGCGATCCACGGGTCGGACGGCCGCTCGACCAGGTCGGCGAGCCGAGTCACCGCACTGCGCGATCGGCTCAGGAGCGTCGCCTGCACCGACCCGCGGGGTGCTTCCGGGAGGCGGTCGCGGGGCCGTTGGCCGGACCGGCCGCGATCTTCCCCGGCCGAGCGAGCAGCGCCCACGGCAACCTTCGTGCCCAGGACTGCAGCCCCGATCCCGACTCCTGCGGCGACGGCCGCGACCGGCGGCAGGGTCGCGCCAAGGACCGCCCAGCCCAATCCGCCCGTGAGTGCGGCGACCAGCCAGCCCCACGGGTCGCGGATCTCGTCGCCGGCGGACATGGGGTCAGTCTGCACCGGCCGCGGGCGGGACGCCGCTCCCGGGCTTCAGAAGTTGGACAGCACGCTGGTGAGCACCTTCTCGATGCTCGCCGGATCGTTGGCCTCGTAGTACTTCCCGCGTGAGGCCCCCGCGATCGCGGTCAGTGCTTCCGGGTCGGCACCCTCGCCGTAGCCGATCGGGAACACCCGCACGCTCGTGTCGACGCTCTCGCCCTCGAGCTGGTCGAGGAGGCTGGCCAGGTCGTTGTCGGGCGGGTACTCGTTCTTGCCGTCGCTGAGCAGGACGATGGCGTTGATCCGCTTCGTGTCCAGGTCGGCCAGCATGTCGGTCTTCGCCCGTCGCAGCGTGGCGTACAGGGCGGTGCCCCCACCGGCGATCATCTCGGCCACGTCAGCCTTCATCGCGGGCACTGCCTTGCTCGCGGGGCCCACCGGCTGGAGCTCGAGCCATGGCTCGCCCCCGGGGCCGAGGTCCGTGGAGAACGCCCACAGCCCGACCTCGTCGTCCTTGGCGAACCCGTCGAAGGCAGAGATCGCGGCATCCTGGGCCAGCTTCAGCTTCGACTCGCCGGCGGAACTGACCAACTCGCCCATCGACCCCGAGACGTCCATCACGAACAGCACGTGGGCCCGCTTGCGCAACTCGTCCCAGGACTTCTGGACCTCGGCCAGCACCGCCGGGGACGGCGGGTCGATGATGTTCGCCGGTCCGGCTGGCAGCATGCCGTTGGCCTCGGTGATGACGGCCCCCGGCTTGCCCTCGAACGTGCGGAACCCGGCGTTGGTGAAAGCCCCCTGCTGGTCGGGTTGATGGAGCCAGGCCAGGAACTCCGCGGCGGCCTGCCGCTTGGTGGCGGTGACCCAGTCGGCGTCCAGAACGATCCACGGGTTGTCCGAGAGCAGCGTCCCGTCGGAGGGGTAGACGGCCGCCAGCGGGACGGCAGGCTCCGGTCCCTCGCCCAGGGTGGCCGGGTCCCCGGTGGGGTTGCCGAGGTTGTAGTCGAGGACCGACTTCTCCTCGACGGTGACCGCTGAGACGTACGCCAGCCCCTGGCCGGCCGCGGCCTCTTGATTCATGTTCTCCAGGAAGGTCAGTGTCGTGTCGCCGTAGTGGACGACGGAGGACTCAAGCTGCTTGACGAACGCGCGGGTCTTGGCGTCAGCCACCTGCGCCGCCGTGAGGTCGCTGGACACCCCGGTCGCCGCGAAGTAGCTGGCGATAGTGGCGTTGAGCCCGGACGTGGAGAAGTACGGGTTCGTCTTGCCCAGCTTGAACCGGCCCCATTCGGCGTGGCCCTTGCTGGCCCAGCCCTTCGGGGAGCGGGCCAGCTCGGCCAGGTCCGACCAGCCGATCTGGGCCTTGGGCCAGCCCAGCGCCTGCGCCATGGGCAGCGGCATCGCGATGACCAGCGGCGTCTGGACCAGGGACGGGCGACTCTTCGGCATTGGGCTGGACCGGTCGAGCTCGGCCGCGCCCTGGTCGACCAGGACTGCCCAGGAGTTGGACGCCGGGGTCCACACGTCCGGCCTCGGCCCGTCGACGGACTCGTCCCAGCCGCGGGCCAGCGCCGTGGCGGCGCCGCCACTGGCCTTTGTCGTGACCGATATCCAAACGCACGCTCCGCCGGCCCTGGGATTCGAATCGTTGTAGCGCCGGGCCAGCTGCCCCAGCAGGGCGGCCTTCTCGCTGGAGGCCACGACGGAGACGGTCTCGCAGCCCGCGGGCGCCTCGGTGGCCGTCGGCGCGGCCTCCTCGCCGAAGGTGCCCTCGCCATCGTCCCCGCCACCGACGAGCAGGCGGACGACGACGATCAGCACGACTCCGAGAAGCGCCGCGATGATGAGCGGGACGACCGAACCGCGTCGAGCGGCCATGCGGGCCTCCTGATGTTCGTTGACCCCATCATCGGACACCGGTCTGTTCCATCAACGGGCGGGACGCTTCGTTCGTGCCGCTCCAGCGCTGAGATCCGGTCGCACGATCGCCAGGGCCATGTCCACCGCGGCCGCCGGTTGCGTGCTCGTGTCGATGATCCGGGAGCCGGCCCAGGGGACCTCGGCCCGCCCAGCCAGCCGGGCCAGCACCTCGGCCGTCGCGTCTGAGGCATCGCTTCCGGCGGCGACTCGCGCCCTGATCCGCTGGGCGGCCTGCTCGACCGGCAGCACGCAGCACAGCTCATGGAACCGGGCGCTCATGGCAGCAGCCAGCGCGCGCGCCTGCTCCCGCTCGGCCGGGTCGAGCCAAGAGGCGTCCAGAACCACCGAGTCGCCCATGCTCGCGGCCACTCCGGCGCGGCGCAGCAGCTCGCGGTAGACCTCGCGGGTGGCCTCGGGCGTGTACAGCCCCTCGAATGGCCGGCTGTACGCATGCTCGGTGTGCGGGATGCCGGCGAGGTCCTTGCGGACCTCGTCGCTGCGCAGCAGCGCCCAGCCGACTCGGTCGGCCAGGCCCTCGGCGACGGTGGTCTTCCCGGTGCCAGGCAGCCCGCCGACGATCACCAGGTGCACGGCTGCTTGGTCGACATGCCGGGCGGCCTGCTCGCAGAACGACTCGGCCTCCCCAGGTGCGGCTGGATCCCCGATGGCGGCGCGCAGGCACGCGATCTTGGCCCGCACGAGGGCGCGATATGCCACGTACCAGTGCTCCAGGGACTCGGGGTGCGTCTCGGCGCTGAACTCGCGGTAGGCGGCCAGGAACCTGCGGGCCAGGTCGGGCCGGCCGAGGTGCTCGAGGTCCATTGCCAGGAAGGCGGTGTCATACAGCACGTCCCCCCACCGGAAACGGCTGTCGAATTCCACGCAGTCAAGGATCCTCGGACCGTCGTCCATGCAGAAGATGTCCTGGGCGAGCAGGTCGCCGTGGCCGTCGACGATCCGGCCCTGCGCCACGCGCTTGCCGAACAACGCGCCGCGTCCGTCGAGGTACGCCAGGGCACCGGCGCCCAGCCGGGCAAGGCGCGCCCCGTCGATGAACCGCCCGGCGAAGGCAGCGGTCTCCTCGAGGTTGGTCGTCCACAGCATTCGCAGGTGCGCGTCCGAGCCGGCGTTGTCGATCCGGGCCGAGCGCTCGGCCCGGGCGTGGAACGCCCCGATCCGGCGGGCCACCCCCACCAGGTGATTCTCGTCGAATCCGGGCTGCGTGACCATCGTGGCCAGCCGTCGATCGGCCGGCAACCGGCGCATGACGACCAGGTGTTCCACCGGTGCGTCCGACTCGTCGATCACGTCGTGCACGCCCAGGTACACGTCAGGGGCCAGGCGCCGGTTGAGCTCCACCTCGCGGCGGCAGTCAGCCAGGCGCAGCTCCCGGGTCGAGAAGTCCAGGAACGGCGTCTTCACCGGCTTGCGCATCTTGTACACGCGATCTCCGACGAAGAACAGCACGGAGATGTGCGTCTCGATCACTGCGGCCGCAACCACCCTGCCGATGATGCTGGACCACGGAGCGCACGTGACAGGGGCCAAGGTCCCGTGCCGTCGGTCGCCCGGAGCTGCATCGCCCCGGACCGGTGCGGGATGCCGGAACCCCCAGGATCGGCGGGGCGATCCCGGGGGCCCGGTTTGGCGGGCACCGTCCCACCCCCGCGGAGTCGGTTCCCACCGTTGACGTCCGATCTCTGGTAGGTCCAGCGGTTCGTCCGTCTGCTTCAATGGAGCATCCGACCCCTGACACATAAGCGCGGGGTGGGCCCAGGAGGATCGATGGCGCGTCGGGGCCGGAGCAACCGGGACGTGCTCACCCGGATGAGTCGCATCCTCCTCCTGCTGCGGACCAACCCGGCGGGACTGACCACCGATCAGCTCCTGGACCGGGTCGGGTACGGCACGGCCAGCCGCGCCTCCCGGATGCGCACCCTCAACCGCGATCTGGCGGCGCTGGCTGCAGATGGCTGGCGGATCGAGACCATGGAGACCGCCAACACTCCCGCGCTGCGGCGCCTGCGCACCGTGGACAACCGGTTCGCGACCGGGTTCACGGCTGCTGAGCGCGAGCAGCTGGCTCGTGCCGCGCTGTGCGCGGGTCCGCAGATCGCCGACGCGCTGGCCTGCGACCTGGGCCGCGCGGCTGGACCGCCGGTGTTCGTCATGGCTCCCGGCGACGGACGCGGGCGGCTGGGCGTCTGCCAGTCCGCGGCCGCGGATCGCTGCACCCTGCACTTCACGTACAACGGACTGGCCCGCCAGGCCCACCCGATCGGCGTCGTCCTGCGTCCCGCCGGGTGGTACCTGCATGCCCTGGACTCCGGTGACGGCGTCGTGAAGCACTTCGCGATCGACCGGATGCGCCACCTCTCGAAGAGCGCTCCCGGCAGCGCGCGAGCACTCTCGCAGCAGCCCCCGCCGCCGGTGTGGGACTTCATGAGGCGCCTGGAGCACGCTCCCGTGACGGTCACTGTGGACACCCCAGAGGAGCATGTGCCCGACGTCGTGGCCGCCCTCGGCGTCAACGGGCACGAGGTGCGCCCAGCGCCCGATCCCGGGATCGTGCGGGTGGACGTGACTGTGACCAACACCGACGCGCTGTTCGTACGGCTGGTCGAGCTGGGCAAGCGGGTGACGCTCGTGGGTCCCGAGAGCGTGCGGGACGGCTTCCGCGACCGGCTGCTGGCGATCGCTGGCGCGGCATGAACGCCGACGTCGTCCTGGCAACGATCCACATCCTCGAGGAGCATGGGCGCCTGCCCATCGGGCGTCTGGCCGCCATGCTCGGGGTGCCCGTGGCTGAGGTGCGCGGCCAGCTCGAGGCCTTCAACGACGTCGAGACCAGCCGACTGGTGCTCGAGCGGCTGTTCAACATCATCCCCGAGGCAGGCTGGCCGGAGACCGGGCCCGATCCCGAGCAAGCCGATTCCGATCTCGTGGGATTCAGCCCGAACATGGCGGGCAGTGACCTCGGGCTGGTCCATCAGGACGCCGCCGTGCTCGGCCCGCTGCTGGCCGCGGCCGACGAGCTCCGCTCGATGGAGCCGGACAACCTCGATCTGGCCAGCGCAGTGGACAAGCTGCGCACCGGCCTGGTCCGCAACGTCACCGGTGCGGCCAGCTTCCGCACGCGCACGGCAGCGATCTTCAAGCAGGCAGCCGACGAGCACCGACAGATGCGGATCACCTACTCCGGGGCCTGGTACCCGAAGGTGACCACCCGGATCATCCACCCCTACCGCGTCGTGTCCACGTCGCGGGGCTACGAGGTGGACGCCGGCCCGCTGGACGGGGAGGGCCGCCCACGGACCTTCCTCCTGCGACGCGTCCGTGACTTCGAGGTGCTGGACGACCGGTTCGAGACCCCCACCGCGGCTGCCGCGGCGATCGACGCCAACCGCCGACTCACGGCTGTCGAGGGAGTGGCCCCGCACAGGGCGATGTGGGCGATCCGGCACTGGGCGGAGCGGGTCGATCAGCTCCAGTCGGACAGCGCCGACGTCCGCTTCACAGCCTGGGTGCTCCCCCCTGTCCGCGCCCGCGTGGCCCTGATGGCCCTCGTCGCCGGACCCCGCGTGGATCTGGACGACCCGGACCTGGCCGCTGCGGCACCTGAGCTGGCTGCCGAGCTCCTTGCCCATCACGGCCTGGGACCGGGAACGCAGGACTAGCCTGCCGGGCGCTCTCCCGCCTGCTGCCGCAACCCCCAGCTGTGAGGTCACGCCAGTCCGTCCGGCGTGCCCTGCCGCCGAATGTCAGGGGCGGGCGGCACCATCAGGGGTGAACCGATCAATGAGGAGGGTCTCATGGGGCACAACAAGCCAGCCACCGACTTCGTGGTCGATCTCGTGATCGAGTTCGAGGGCGAGGGCGTCGATCCCGCTTCCATCGCCAGCCGGATCGACCTGCCGGGCACCGAGTTCGCCCGGGGGGCCGGCGATCACAGCGTCGCGCTGACGACCATCGTGGCGGCTGAGGAACAGGCGGCGGCTGCTACCCGCGTGCATGACGCCGTCCTGGCCCAGTTGAGTGACGTGGCGGACCTGATCACCAGGCGGACCGTGTCGACGGCGAGCCTGGGCGACCTCTACGGCTGGATCGAGCCGGGATTCCCCGATGACGACAGCCCCGAGCCCGACCTGCTGCAACTGATCGAGCACCACGTGTGGAACCGCGGGGCGTGGGACTACGAGGAGTTCCTGATGCATGCGCGCGGTGGGCCGGGCGAACCAGGCGGCAAGCTGCCAGCAAGTGCTGCCGGACGCCGCTCGGTCGGCGCCTGACCGCCCCACGCGCACGGGACAGCCAGACGGTCAGGTGCCTGATGAGCCGTTCATCGCTTGTTCGCCGATTCAGTGCTCGCCGCCCATGTCCCGCTCGTAGGCATCGAGCAGCACCTCAGTCGTCCGCTCCTGGAAGCGGCGCACACGCGCGAGCACGTCGCGGATCGCGCGTGTGACCGGGGCAACTGCCCCAGGGTCGCCAGCGCAGCCGCCAGCGAGCCTGCGGACCGCGGCGACCTCCTGGATCAGGAGGTCCCGGTCGCCGGCGAGCTTGGTCCACCGGCCCAGCAGGTGTGGCGCGTCGGCCCGGATCTGCTCGGCGAACCCGTCGGCGTCGATCAAGTCGCCCGGCGCCTGGTGGACTGTCTCGGCCAGGTCGTCGAGCTGTCTGGTCACCTCGACCCACCAGCCGGCGGTTCCTCGCGACTCGTGCAGCAGCGCTGAGAGCCGCGCCTGCACTGTTGCGAACCGGATGGACCGGGGCACAGCGCCGTTGATGGAAACGGGTGTCATGGCAGTCATGGTGGCCTCCTAGTCGGCCGTGCGTGACCCAAGGTTGCACCGTCGCGACCGACGAATCCATGGCAAGGTGATCGCACTTGCGTCGCAGTTGTGTCACATGTACCCGGGTGTGTTCGGCGCCTGGACGGCCCCGGCCGTGCAACGATGGTAAGTTTCGCTGTGGCGGCCCCAGCAGCAAGCCCCCAGGTAGGTTCAGTTCACCCGGATTGCGGCGACGGTCTGGTTGGCGATCTCCAGCTCCTCGTTCGTGGGCACGACCAGGACCTTGATGGGTGCTCCGCGGAACGACAGGTCGACCGGCACGGCGCTCCCGCGGGTCGCGGCATTGCGCTCGGAATCGATGGCCACGCCGATCATCTCCAGTCCTGCGACCACGCGTCGGCGCACCTCCGCGTCGTTCTCCCCCACGCCGGCGGTGAAGACGATCGCGTCGGCCCGGCCCAGGATCGCCAGGTAGGCACCCAGGTACTTCCGGATCCGGTGGACGTACACGCCCAGCGCGAGCTCGGCGTCGCGGTCGCCCTCGGCGATGAGCCGGTGGACCTCGCGCATGTCGTTCACGCCGCACATGCCCTGGATCCCGCTGCTCTTGTTCAGCATCGCATCGACATCGGCGGGGCTCATCCCGGCTCGGATCAGGTGGAACACGATCGCTGGGTCGATGTCGCCGCATCGAGTCCCCATGACCAGGCCCTCGAGCGGGGTCAGGCCCATCGAGGTCTCCACGCTGCGCCCCCCGCGGACTGCGCAGGCGGAGGCACCGTTGCCCAGGTGCAGGGTTACCAGGTCAACCTTGTCCACGGGCTTGCCGACGACCTGCGCGGCTTTGCCCGCAACGTACTTGTGCGACGTGCCGTGGAACCCGTAGCGGCGGATCCGGTGCGCCCTGGCGACCTGCTGGTCCATCGCGTAGGTGTGCGCCGCGGGCGGGATCGTCTGGTGGAAGGCGGTGTCGAACACGGCCACATGGGGGACGTCGGGGAACTCGTCCATCGCCGACTCCAGCCCTGAGACTGCTGTCGGGTTGTGCAGGGGGGCAAGCGGAATGAGCCCGCGGATGCCGTCGAGGACCTCCGCAGTGACGATCGTCGGCTGCGTGAACAGGTCGGCCCCCTGCACGACGCGGTGCCCCACGCCGACGAGGTCGCCGACTTCGGAGATCTCGCCCGTCTCCGCCAGCAGGGCCCGGACCAGGTGGAACGCCTCTGCGTGGTCGGCCACGACAGCCGGGCGCTCCAACGACTCCAGGGGTGCGTGCGCACCTGGGCGGATGCGGGTCTGGTGGGTGACCGAGGACTCCCCCTCGCCTATCCGCTCGACCACGCCATTGGCCCAGAGCACCTCGGATCCGGTGTCGATCACCTTGTACTTCAGCGACGACGATCCGGCGTTCACGACCAGGACGAGCATGCTCAGCTGCCCTTCTCCGTCGGGCCAGGCTTCCCGGCCGGTCCAGTCCCGCGCGCACCGGCCCCGGTGGCACGCCAGCTGCGGTCCCCCACCTCGGCTGGCTGGGTCCGGGTCTTCTGGGCGCCAACGCGCTGCTCGTCGACCTGCTGGGCCTGCACCGCGGTGATCACCACGGTGTTGATGATGTCCTCCACGAGCGCGCCGCGCGACAGGTCGTTCACCGGCAGCCGCAGCCCCTGCAGCACCGGCCCGATCGCCACGGCGTTGGCCGACCGCTGCACGGCCTTGTACGTGTTGTTGCCCGTGTTGAGGTCGGGGAAGATGAACACGGTCGCCCGGCCGGCCACCTGCGAGCCCGGCAGCTTGGACTTGGCCACCGAGGCATCCACCGCTGCGTCGTACTGGATCGGCCCGTCGATGGCCAGGTCCGGCCGGCGCTGCTTGGCGATCTCGGTGGCTGCCCGCACCTTCTCGACGTCGGCGCCCGCGCCGGAAGTGCCCGTCGAGTAGGACAGCAGGGCGATCCGGGGCTCGATGCCGAAGGCCCTGGCGGTCTCCGCCGATGAGATGGCGATGTCCGCCAGCTGCTCGGCGTTCGGGTCCGGGTTGACCGCGCAGTCGCCGTAGACGAGCACGCGGTCCTCCAGGGCCATGAAGAACACGCTGGAGACGATCGAGACGCCGGGCGTCGTCTTGATGATCTGCAGCGCTGGGCGGATCGTGTGCGCCGTGGTGTGCGCTGCACCGGAGACCATGCCGTCGGCCAGCCCCTTCCAGACCATCATCGTTCCGAAGTACGACACGTCGGCGACCAGGTCGTACGCGGCGTCGCGGGCCAGCCCACGGGACTTGCGCAGTCCGAACAGGTCCTCGGTGAAGACCTCGCGGAGGGGGTCGGTCACGGGGTCGATGATCCGCGCGGCGGAGATGTCCAGGCCGAGTTGGCGGGCCCGTTCCGTGAGGAGGTCAGGACGGCCGAGGAGGGTCAGGTCCACGACGTTGCGGCGCAGCAGTCGGTCGGCTGCCTGCAGGATCCGGTCGTCGTCTCCCTCGGGGAGCACGATGTGCCTGCGCTGTGACCGGGCCCGCTCGACCAGTTGGTGCTCGAACATCATGGGCGTCATCGTCGTGGACCTCGTGACCTCCACCCGCTCCTCGAGCAGGGCTTCGTCCACGCTCTCCTCGAACAGGCTGAGCGCATCGGTGATCTTGCGTGAGTCCTCCGGAGCGATCTGCGCCGTCAGGCCGGAGATGGCAGCGGCAGTCTCGAAGGTGTCCAGGTCTGTGAGCAGGATGGGAAGGGCTGTGTCCTTGATGCCCTGGGCGAACTTCAGGATGGTCGGGTCCGGCGCGAGTCCCCCGGTGAGCAGCAGCCCGGAGACCTTGGGGATGGCCTCGGACTGCCGGGTCGCGTATGCCGCCATCAGCACGTCGGAGCGATCGCCGGGGGTGACCACGAGCGTGCCGTCCTTGAGCCGGTCCATCAATCGGGGAACGCTCATCGCCGCGACCTTCACGTCGGGCACGGCCCGGCCCAGGTCCTCCTCGGATCCAGCGATCACCTTCGCCCGGGTGGCCATCCCGATCTCCCGGATCGTGGGCCAGCCCAGCGAGGGCATCTGGGGCAGCAGCCACACCGGCACGGGGGCGCCCTTGACCGCATCTGCCATGGCCTGCGCGTCTGCCGGCAGGACCCGGTTCACGAAGGCGGCGACTGTTGGCACGCGCCGGTCCCACAGTCCCTCGATGGCGGCGTTCAGCGCCGAGTTGACCTGATCCGGCCGGTGCCCGGCGGCAGATAGGCACACCAGCGCGGTGGCGCCGAGGTTCGAGGCGATCTCGGCGTTGAGGGCGAACTGGAAGGCCTTCGAGGCGCCCTGGTAGTCGGTGCCCTCGATGAGCACGTAGTCGCAGCGCGAGGCCAGCACCTGGAACCGCTCGATGATCCGGGACACCAGGGCGGGGTCAACATGCGTGCCGCCGAATTCCCGGGTGTCGCGGCCCGTGACCCCGAACGACTCGTCGTAGGTCTGGGTCAACCGGTACCGGGCGCGCATGAGCTCGATCTGGCTGTCGATCCGATCGCCGAAGCGCACGACCGGCCGGAAGTAGCCGACCCTCCGGACCGAGCGGGTGAGGGTCTCCATCACGCCGATGGCCACGACTGACTTGCCGCTGGATGCCTCGACCGAGGTCAGGTAGAGCGCGTGCACCGTGTCATCCTGCCAGCCGTCGCCAAGGGTTGCCCGCTGCGGCGGGGTTCACCGGCTGGGGTAGGAGGGACCCCGGGCCTGCGGGCTGGGTGATCCCTGCTTTCGGAGCCCCTCAGGCGACGCCGTTGAGCTCGTCGACCACGCGGAACAGGTCGCCGCGGTCGTACCAGTTCACGGCGATCATCGATGGCGCCCGGCCGCGCACCTCCAGGCACTCGTCGATTCGCGGCTTGAGCACGTCGTAGGCGTTCACGAGCTCGGCGTTGGACACCAGCTTCGCGAAGCTGGCCAGCCAGTGGTTGACGGAGAACAGGGAGGCGTCGGCGGATCCGCGCTTCAGCGTGCAGGTGAAGTCATCCACCGAGTCGAACGTGTACTCGGTGTCCTGGACCAGTTCGAAGCCCTGATGCAGCCATGGGGTCTCCGCTCCGCCGCCGTGGTTCTCCATGAGCACGATGAGGCGCTGGTCGGCGTCGATCATCTGGCGCAGCGTCGGCCAGGCGGCTCCGTCGGGGTGGGTGTAGGCCAGCTTGTCCAGGCCGGCCGAGCGCAGCACCCTGGCGGTGTCCTTCGGGGTCACGACGTCCTGGATGAACAGCACGACGACGTCGCGGGGGTGGGCGACCATCCAGCCCTCGAGCCGCTTCATGATGCCGAGCATCTGGCTGGCGCCGATCTCGCACACGGTGTGGCATAAGTACGGCTCCACCGGCCCTGCGGCATCCTCGCGCCGAACCCGGTCGATCGTACGGCGGATCGATCCGACGACCTCGGAGCCGTACGTCGCGACCAGCTCGGCCTCGGCGGCCGCCATCGAGCGCTCCGCCGTGATCGCCCGCCCGGACTCCGTTGCCTGGGCGTACCAGGTGTCCACCAGCAGGCCGCGGATGCCGTCGTCGAGGGAATCGACCATGTCCTTTGGCTGCTCCGCGAGGAACCATTCGCCATCAGCCACCGACATCGAGTTGTGCGAAGCGGGGATCACGACCTGGTCGAACGTCCGATCGCACAGCTCCACATGGCCGTTGCAGGCGTTGACGTCGGACACGGTCTGCATCCCGCTGTCCTGGGGCAGGTGGTCGGGGATGATCAATGCGCCCAGCACGACCACGCCCGCCACCCCCGCGGCCGCCGGGATCAGCCACGCAGCCCGACTACGACCCCGCTGGGCGCCGGTCGGACTGCCCGATGCAGCCAGCGCTGCGGCTCTCTGCGCCTGATCTTCAGCGCGAGCCCGCTCAGCAAGCACGTCGAGCTCTGTGATCCCGTACAGGACCACCGCCAGCCCGGCCAGAACCACGGCGACCTGCGCCCCGAACGACGGGAACACCACGACAAGCAGCCCGAAGCCGACCACTGCCAGCGCCCGGGTGATCGCCCATCCGGTCGTGGCCGGCCGCCTGCTGAGGAACGTGCGGGCCGTGGTCACGTAGTGCGGCAGGTCGATCTGGGGCAGGAGGGCGCCGGCAGCGGCGACCATCAGGCCGCCGACGACCACCGTGGCGATCGCTCGGACGGCCAGGGGCTGGCCGAACTCGGAGAGCGAGGCGCTGAGGACGGCACCGGGCAGCGTTGAGCTGTCGGCGACCGCGGCGGTGATCGCCATGGCGATGGTGAGCACGCCGAGGCAGCCGCCGACGATCACGACCAGCCAGCCGAGCCGCACCAGGGTGTAGCGGCGCCGCGGCGCGACCCACACGCCAAGGACGAGCAGGACCAGCGCCACGAGGGGCAGGACCCAGGCCAGCGTAGAGACGATGGTGAACACCGGGATGATCCGGGCAGCGACGCCGCTCTGCCCGCCGATCTGCGCGAGGGTGACGTTGAGGTCGTCCGGGAGGTACTGGGCCGCATCGGGCAGGAACTTCTCCACCGCGGTGGTCACCGTCGCGCCAAGGTCAGCCAGCGCCAGGACAGCGGAGTCGGCGCCCTTCTGGGTCAGGGCGGCGTGGAAGGACTCTGCCGACCGGGTGAACAGCCCGTCGAGCAGCGGGCTGCCCACGATCGCCGCGAACCCGGCCTGGAGTGCCGGCTCGACCGCGACGAGGTCGGGCTGGGCGTCGATGGCGGCGGTGGCGATCGCGGCCCCGACCTGCTGCTGGACCTCGTCATCGGAACGGACCGCGTTCAGGTGGCTGGCGAAGCTGTCGCCGTCGACCACCGCTGCGTTGAGGTACCCCGCCACGCCGGCGAGGAGGAGCGTGACGGATCCCACCACGAGCAGGACCCGCGACCACCGGGCGTTTCGCCGAACAGCCATCTGAGATCCTTCCCAGCAAGTGGACTGGGCCCAATTATCGAGACCACCGACGTGATCGCGCTGCACGGCTGCATGTCAGCCCGGCACGTCCCGGCCAGCGGCGCTCAGCGCTTCGCGTTGCGTGGGAGAGCAGGTGGAACGCGATCGCGCTGGCGGCCGCGACATTGAGGGAGTCCACTCCCCCGCTCATCGGGATGCGCACGCGGGCATCCACGCGCTCGAGCAGGTCGAGCGGGAGCCCGTCGCCCTCCGTGCCCAGCAGGACAGCCCTGGGGATGGCGCCCCGCGCGGCACGGTCGATGTCAAACGCATCGCCGGCAGGGGTCAGCGCCAGCGTCGTGAACCACCCGAGCTCGCCGAGCGGGTCCGTTCCCGTTCGGGTCCAGGGAACCGTGAGGACGGCGCCCATGGAGACCTTGACGCTGCGCCGGTACAGCGGGTCGGCGCAGCCGGGGGTGCACAGGATCGCGTCAACTCCCAGCGCAGCCGCGTTGCGGAAGATCGCGCCGACGTTGGTGTGATCCACGAGGTCCACGAGCACGGCGACCAGGCCGGCGCCGGTCACGACCTCGCCCACCGGGGGCAGGGGCCGACGCTCCATGGCCGCCAGGGCGCCCCGGTGCACCCGGTAGCCGGTGACCTCGCGCAGCACGTCCGGGCTGGCGACGAGCACCTCCACGTCGACCAGGTCGATCGACCCCGCCAGGCTGGGCAGCCACTTCGCCTCAGTCAGCACCGACCGGGGGACGTACCCGGCCGCCACCGCGCGGGTGATGACCCTTGCCCCTTCAGCGATGAACAGCCCCTCAGCCGGCTCACGCGCGGCGCGCGCTGCGACGTCGGTCAGTCCTGTGAATGCGCCGACCCGGGGATCAGCCGGGTCGGCGATGAGGATCGGGCGCACCGCGCGGGATCAGGCGTAGCCGTTGGGCTCCCGCCTGGGAGCCTCCTCGACGGCCTCATCCTCGTCTGCGGTCTCGGTCAGCTCCACCTGCACCTGTGGTGGGGCGAAGGCCCGGCTGACAGCGGACAGTGCCCCGGACAGCTCGGCCGGGATCACGAACACCTTGTTGGCAGTGCCCTGAGCCAGCAGCGGAAGCGCCTGCAGGTACTGGTATGCCATCACCTGGTCGGTGGCGTTGCCGGTGTTGATCGCGTTGAACACCTTCGCGATCGCCTCCGCCTCACCCTCGGCGCGCAGGACCTGCGCCCGCGCCTGCCCCTCGGCCTTGAGGATCGCCGCGGTCTTGCTGCCCTCCGCGTCGAGGATCGCGGCCTGCTTGCTGCCCTCGGCGTTGAGGATCGCAGCGCGCTTGTCCCGATCGGCGCGCATCTGCTTCTCCATCGACTGCTGGACGCTGGCCGGCGGGTCGATGGCCTTGAGCTCCACCCGGTTGACCCGGATCCCCCACTTGCCGGTGGCCTCGTCGAGGACGCCGCGCAGCTGGGCGTTGATGTTGTCGCGGCTGGTCAGGGTCTCCTCGAGGTCCAGCGAGCCGACGACGTTGCGCAGCGTGGTGACCGTCA
>JBAVLA010000056.1:0-2184 GCA_049688595.1 Candidatus Nanopelagicales bacterium
TGATGGGGCGCGGACCACGTTCGCCGGGATCGACGAGGGCCACCGGATGGCCAGCCCGAGGCTGCTGGCCGCGCACCGCACGATGCTGGCGAACCTGCCGAAGCGGATGGGTTCGGATCCGTGGCAGCTGGAGACGACGACCGCGTTCGAGCCCGGGGCGGGCAGTGTGGCGGAGCACGCGCACAACCTCGCTGTTGCGATCCACGAGGGCCGGGCGGAGGACCCCTCGTTCGGGTACTTCGCCCGCTGGGCCGGCGACGAGCATGATACGTCCACGCCGGAGGGTCTGCGGGCCGCGATCATCGAGGCGTCCGGGCCGTATGCGGCGGCGTGGTCGGACATCGATGGGATCGCCGCGCAGTGGGCCGATCCGACCGCGGACCATGCCTACCTGGAGCGGGTGTGGTTGAACCGGGCCACCGGCTCCGCGCGGCGGGCGTTCACCGACGCCGGCATCAACGCCGCGGCCCGTAGCAGCACGCTGGCTGATGGTGACCTGGTCGTGCTCGGGTTCGACGGGTCGAAGGCCGACGACTCGACCGGGCTGGTGGCGACCCGGGTCAGCGACGGGCTGACCCAGGTCCTGGCCGTGTGGGAATGCCCGACCGGCCCGGAGGGTGAGGGCTGGGAGGTGCCCCGCGACGAGCCGGATCTGGTGCTGGCTGAGGCGATGGGCCGGTTCACGGTGTGGCGGGCGTACTGCGACCCGCGGTTCTGGGAGACGGACCTCGCCAGGTGGGCCGGCAGGTGGCCGAACCGGGTCGTGTCGTGGCCGACGAACTCCTACCCGCGGATGGCCCCGGCCACCCGGGTGTGGCATCGGGCGGTGCTGTCGGGGGAGTGGGGCTTCGACGGGGACTCCACGCTGGCCCGGCACCTGCGGAACATGTGCCGTCGCGATACCCGCGTCCGTGATGTCGACACCGGCGAGGTCCTGTTCGTGCCGGGGAAGGACACGGCCCGCTCCCCGTTGAAGATCGACCTGGGGGTGGCGTGCATCCTCGCGTGGCAGGCCCGCATCGACGCGCAGGCCGCCGGCGCGGACCGGCCCAAGGCCACCAAACCCCGCTACCGGGCAGCCGGGTTCTGAGCGCTCATCCCTCGAGTTCGAACTGCCAGCCGGGATGCAATCGCTGCAGCTCGGTGACAACCCGGCGGCGGGCGGTGGCATCGTCTCGGGCCGGGTCGTCAACGTCGACGGAAATGTCGAGGACGTGCACCAGACTCCCAATGGGGGGATGCGGGATGCCCACGTCGACCAGGAGCGTTTCTTCGGCATCGATGCACACGCCTGGGTCGTTCCCTTCGTCAGACATGTTCAGGTCCATCAGGGCACGCACAATCTCCTCGCGGCTGGTGGGCCCTGTCAGGAACATCGTCAGTCCATCGCTGCTCATGGACGATCACCCCTTCCACCGGTAGACGCCTCCGGGTGTGATGAACGAGATCTCCTCGAGGAGCCCTTCGGCGTCCTGAACGGCTTTGCTGACGATTCGCTCGAGATCCGCAGGATCCCATCCCGCGCCGAGTTTCACGATGTAGCGGGTGGCCTGCCCTCCTGTGAGGTAGCCGGCGACTCCGTCGACTGATGTTGTCTCCAGCGACTTCCATTCTACGGGCTGTCGACCGTCACCCAGGACGGCGACGGAGTCGGGATTGCGCTTGCCCTGGGTCTTCTTGTGCCTCCGGACGCGTTGAATTGTGTAGCCGTGAGCAAGGAGCCAATCGGCGATGTCGACCTCATCGGGGTCGTTCCAGTAATCGGGAATCAACAGCTGCTCGACCTCGGCAAGCGTGGGCGCTGTTCGGGGTCTGTTCGGCCATGCCACGCCCAGAGCGATGCGCTCGCCGGGCAACCTGCCGTCATCCGGCTTCTCCGATGTAGGCCACTCGGGTGGGATTCGCCCGCGCCCGGACCATCCTTCGGGACCGCGGTCCCGGAAGGGCGGCTGCCTGCCATGACCAATCCCAGATCCGGCTCCGCCGCTCGCCTGGGTGCGCAGGGCTGCGGCCCGGGTGCGGGCCTTCGCGGCGGCGTCGGCGAGGCCCCGGGACTCCATCAGGGCGGCGGACTGCTCGAGCTTGTCGGCCAGGGCGTGGAGTTCGGCCGCTGTGCGGGCCGGCGCCCGGACGGCCGGCGCCGCCGCCCGGCTGCTGCTGCCCCGGCCCCACTGGGTGCGGGAC
>JBAVLA010000057.1:0-16742 GCA_049688595.1 Candidatus Nanopelagicales bacterium
CGGGCGGCGGCCGCGGCCCGGGCCTACCTGACCGCGTCGGGGGTCACCGGCGCCGTGGCCATTACCCCCGGCGGGCGGCGGCTGTCCGTGACCACGACCGACATCTACACCCCGGTCCTGCTCTCAGCGATCGGGATCGGACCGATGCCGGTCACCGGGGCGGCCACCGCCGACCTGGTCACAGTCGAAGGAGGCACCCCATGATCGCCCGCACCCTGCGCGGCCTGGCCGCGCTCGTGGTCGTCACGGTCGGGCTGGTCGGCTGGCCCATAGCCCTGATCACCGCCGGCCGAGCCGCCGGCCCGTGGCTGCCCGACCTGACCGACCCGCTGGGCCTGCTGGCACGGCCCGACAGCGGTGGCCTGTTCCTGGCCCTGATCCTCGCCCTCGGCGCCGTGGCGTGGCTGGTGTGGAGCATCGCCCTGCTCGTCGAGGTCGCCGCCCAGGCCCGCGGCGTGCCCACCCCCCGCCTCGGCGGGCTGTTCCCGCAGCACTCAGCCGCCGCCCTGGTCACCACCATCGCCATCGCGTTCAGCATCACCCCCACCCCCGTCTTGGCAGGTCCAGTCACAACCACGGGGCCGGCCCGCCCCGCCAACACCGCCAGCCAGGCTGCGGACCCGCAGCAGGAGGCAGCCGGCCACCACACATCCGACGAGGGGTCGGCGCACGGCTACACCGTGATCCCAGGCGACACGCTGTGGGACATCGCCGACGAGCAGCTCGACGACCCTTACCGGTGGTCCGAGATCGCCGAGGCCTCCGAGCAGATCACGCAACCCGACGGCCAGCACCTGGCCGACCCCGACCTGATCCACCCCGGCTGGACCCTGCACCTCCCCGCGCCCGCTGCAGCTGCGACGCCGCCGGCCGAGCCACCGGCTGCTCCAGCCGAACCCCAGCCCGATCAGCAGGCCGCTGGCGCCTCGGAGATCGATCCCCCGGACACCCCGCTACGCCCGACAGCGGCCCGCACCACACGCGGCGGCTCCGATCGGGCCACCACCGCGTCCGTGTCAGCACGCGTTGAAGACTGGCTCCCGGCCACCCCAATGCATCCCGCGGCCGGCGCGGACGAGGGGACCCGGCCGTGGCACGGCGTGCCTGGCCTGCCGGACTGGGTCCGGCCCCCCTTCAAGCCCACACCCCTTGCCGACGCCCCCGACGTGCACGAAGCCGTGCTGGCCGTCCTCGCCCAGCGCGGCGCACCGTAGATGAGCACTCTGACCCGGGCTGCGACCGTTCTGCGCGTGCCGGCGGACCTCACCCCGCGGTGGCGGGATCTGCCCGCCCTTGCCTGGGTCCTTGCCCGCGCCTACATGCCCGGACCCCGCTGGTGGGCCGTACCCGCAGCCGTGGTGTCGGCGGTCGTGTTCGCCGCCCCGTACCTCGCCGCCGTCCATGCGGTCGGCGGGCTGGCCGCGCTGGCCACTGGCCGGGCACGCGCTCTGGTCATCCCCGACGCCCGCCGCCCCGCCGTCCACGCGGCCGGCCTCATCGGATTCGCCGTCAGCATGGCCACCGTTGTCGCAGCCGCCTGGGTCCTGACGCAGTTGATCTACCCCCTCCCAGCCCTGATGGCGTCCACGGCACTGCTGTTCGGGTCCTGGGCAGCCCCGTTCATCCCCACCCTGGCCGCCGGCGTCCAGCGCGCTCGTGCTCGAGCCCGTGCGAGCGTGGGTGCGGCACCAACGCCGATGGCCGGCGACCACCCGGCGGCGCTCTTGGGCTACCTGGCCTCCTGGCCCCAGCGCACCGGAGCCGGCGCCCAACTCATCAGCAGGATCTGCGTCCATGCCGACCTGGCTCGGGTCGAGGTGCGGCTGAACGCCCGAAACCCCGAGGCCGGCCGGCTGTACCAGCGACTCGGCTTCACATACGACGGCCCCGGGTCACTTGGCATGACCCGAAGTCCCACGCCCGTGGCAGGCTGAGCCGCCCGCACCGATCCGCGCCGGACCCTCCCTACCGCGGGATTGCGCGCACCGTCATCGGGTCAGCGAGCACCGTCTCGAGCACCGACTGGACCCGGTAATCGGCCAGCGCCCCCAACACCGCGGGCAGGTCATGGCGGGAGATCAGATTCCCAAGCTCCGGGGCGGTCAGCGCCGCCAGCACCTCACCAAGATCGTCCCGGGTCAGCAGCACCCTGGCTCGCGGATCCGACATCGCCACCAGCAGCGGCAGCAGATCCGAGGTCATACGCCCCGCGCAGTCAGCCGTGAAGTAGGCCACCGGCACCCGGAAGACATCCGCCAGCGCCTCCACCAGCGTCAACCGCGGCTCGGTCCGCTGCCCCGACTTCAGATGCAGGATGTACGCCTTGGTCACCTGCTGCCCCCGGGCCACGCACTCATCAGCCACGTACTGCAAAGTCCACCGCCGCCCATCCGGCCGCAGGGTCTCCTCGAACAACCGCGACAACCGCTGCGCGAAATCAACCCGGCCGCCCCACGCTGCCTCTACGACGGCTCCTACCGGATTGCCGCTCTCAGCGCTCTCCGGCGTCGAAACGTCTTCGATCTCTGTTGCCATTTCGCCACCGCTCCTTCAACAGCCGGGAACCCTTCACGTCCACTCTCACGCTGGAGCCCCCCTCGGCTGGATACCGTGCGACGAGGGTACCGGGATCTGCGGGGTCACTGGAGCAGCCCGACTTGGATGGTGATCGGTGTATAGCCCTGTCTGGGCTATCCATGTAACCGGAGTGGCGCTCTACGCACCCGGCCGACGGCGACGAGTGGTCCTCGGCCGCCCGCCAGGGCGGAGACGGTGCAGGAACCGACGCTGCGGAGGCTCCGAATCGCCCATCGGTGCGTTCAAGGGCAGCTGTCAGGGCCGCAGATCGGCTCGTTGCTGGAGTTCAGCACCAAGGACGGACCCCGGCGAGGCGCCAGGACCTGTCTACTCCGGTTACATGGATAGCCCAGAGCCCTGTTTGGTCGTCCGACCGACTCAGTTTGTCCCGTCGGATCATCCTTGGCCGGCCCGCGACCAACACCAACATCGTCCGAAGTTCAGTGACGGAGTCGCTACTCGCGGAGGGAGTCTCGGCCCCGCATCTCGGCCAAGAACGCCGAGGCCAGCGCGATCCACTCGTCAGGCTTGGCCGCGTCGGCCCATACCTCCAGGAACTCCCGCGAGGTAAGGCCCAGAGGGTGCTCGGGCAGGGGCTTGGAAGAGTACTCGTGAAAGGGAGAGGTCTTCTTGAGCTGCGACAGCAGTTCACGCGCCTGGGATGTCCTACCGTGCCCGCCGATTTCGAGTGAGGGGAAGATCTCGGGTGCGCGTTGCAACGGGGGCCACTCACGCCAGACACGGTAGAAGGGCAGCTCCCAGTCCAAGTGGCTCCAACGCCAAGGGCCTCGGTAACCGCACGCGACGAGTGCAGCCATGAATCCGTCGGCCGTCATCCGCAACCGCTGTGTCTTGGTCATGTTCGTCAAGGTATCGGCCGCCACGGACTGTCACGAAGTAGGCCGAGGATCTCTTCGGACCGTGTGAGTACGGCAGCCATCGTGGCGAAGCGTCCGACGAAAGCGGCGTCGTCGGTGTCGGGCACCTGCGCTCCGCTCCAAGAAGGCACCGCTCCTGTGAACCGGGATCGGACGGGCAGCGAGACCCCCATCAGATACTCGTCGACAAGCGCCTGAACGACTTGCTGCTCCAATTCGTGCTGCTCGGCTGTCAGCCCACGCACGAAGGGCTCGCCGCGACGCTCGGCGGCTCGTTGCCGGATCCGCTCGAGTGGATCGAGCTCAGGCCGCCGATCAGCTCCAAGTCCATCGATCCGAGCACGCACGTCCAGGATCCGGGCCAACAGCCACGCGGGAGGGTCGCCGCGAAGGTCGCTTGGAGGAATCGCGATCACTTGAACGGCAGCCACGGCGCGGCGCAGAAGGGCGAGCGAGAGGGAGCCAGGCGACTCGTGCACGTTCAGGTAGCGGATTCCGTCGAGGCCAGCGCCCATGAGGTCTAGCTGCGTGATCTGGGCTGCCTCCGCGTAGTTCTCGTCCCGCCAGCCCGTCTCCAACGTCAAGCCACTACGCAGCCTCACTCGGTACAAGTAGAACTGGCTGCTTCCGTCGCCTTGGTCGCGCATCCGACGAAGCATCGACTCGACCGCGGCTTCGTAGGTGCCCACGTGCAGTGCCTGCCTCGTGAGACGCCGATGCACTCTCTCGATTTCCCCCGAAGGGACCAGCGTCCGGAGGGGTTCGGTCGTGGTGTCGGAGACCGCCCGCGGTTCGTGTCGGGGCCATCCAGGGTCGGTACTGGTGTGGTACCAGGTGAAGTCCGCCGCCTGCAGGTCGCAGAGAACCGGGTCATTGACGTCACGAAGACCTAGGACCGCCGGACCGAAGTGAATATCTGAACCGCAACAGTCGCATGCCACATGGGCGCCGTTGGGCTCAGCCTCGTACGTTGCGCTGGTCAGCGCCGTCAGTCCCCGGCACGTCGAACAACGCATCTGATAGTCATAGTCGAAGCTCACCGGCCTCTCTAACAGTGGCGTCACAAGACCATCCTGACTCGTACCTCCGACATTCTGTCCACCCCGGCGCCCCAGGCCGGGGACGCCCCCCGGGGCACGGCGATCTACCGCTCCGGTTCGGTCTCGCCAAGGGCTTGCTCGGTCGACTGCCATCTCCCGTCCCTGCCCGTCACCCGCCCGGCCGTGGTGGCCTCCTACAGGGCGCGTGTGACGTAGCGGTCGAACTGAGGGACGGTGAAAGCGACGCGGCCGCGTTTGGAGTTGTAGATCAGGCCGCGTTCGGTGAGTCGTCGGGAGAACGAGCCGATGGATGCTGAGCTCTTGACCCGCATGGCTCGGGCGATGTCGGCGGGGGTGTGCTCGCCGGGGCCGAGGGAGGCCAGGGCGCGCAGGTAGTCAAGTTCCCGCTCGGGCAGGGCGCCGACCCGCAGGGAGAAGAAGTCCTGGTCGAGCACGGCGTCGACGACGCCACGAGCCGCCTGGGCGTCTGTGGGGGTGATGGGGGAGGTGGGGGCCAGGTTCCACACGGCCTTGCCGAACTCCTGCAGGAAGAACGGGTAGCCCTCGGTGTAGTCGATGATGAAGTCCAGCGCGTCGGGGTCGAACGCGCATCCCGCGGCCCGGGCGGGCACGACGAGGGCGGCGCGGGCGGCCTCGGCCGGCAGCCGGCCGATCTCGGGCCAGGCGAACATCCGCTCGGCGTAGGTCTGGGCCTGGCCGGTCAGCGCCGGCAGCTGGGGCAGCCCGGCGCCGGCGAATACTACCGGCAGCTCACGCTGGTTGACCTGGTGCTTGGCCATCACCAGCGCCGACAACTCGCCAGGGCCGAGGTACTGGATCTCGTCGATGAGGAACACCAGCACCTGCCCGTGTTCTTGGGCGGCCTCGCCCAGGGCGACGACCAGCTCGGGCAGGTCGGCGGTGAAGTCACCGGTGTCGGCCACGCCCTCGACGTCGGCGCCGTCGAAGGTGATCGTCCATCGGCCCTGCGGGTCGAACTGGGCCTTGAACCCGCGCAGCACCCCGGCGGCGCGGCGGGCCCGGGTCTTCCACCGGTCGGCCGGGGACAGCTCGAGCAGGGCCCGGCGGGCCAGGGAGGGGAACTTGCGGGCAAACCCGTCGACCTGCTTGGACGCCTCGTGCTTGACCACAACCAGGTTGCGGGCCACCGCCAGGTCCTCGAACGCGTTGAGCAGCACGGTCTTACCCACCCCGCGCAGCCCGGTGATGATCACGCCCTTGTCGGTCAGCCCGAGCTGGACGCGCTGCAGCACGGTGTCGAACTCGTCGAGCTGCACCGCCCGTCCAGCCAGCTCCGGGGGCCGGGCCCCCGCGTTCGGGGTGTACGGGTTGCTAACACGGTCCATGCTCCGATCCTCCACCGTTTAGCGCTTTTTAGCACACATCTGCTAAAGCGTTTCGCGAGGCGCAAGGCCCAGGACGGACCCGCGGGGGAGTGACGGCCCCACAGTCCGGAGCGTCGAGGACCCTTACCCTGACGCGTCTGCTGGTGTGGACGTGGGTGAGCACGGGGTCGGCGGCGACGGCCCCGCGCAGGTGGTCGGGCTGGGTGGTCAGGTAGCGCTGGGTAGTGACCAGGCCGGCGTGGCCGAGCAGTCCCATGACCTCGATAGCGGTGGCCCCGTGCTCCAGCAGCGCCCACTCCGGTAGCCCAAGTGCAATCCCCCAACTCGGCGAGGACCCTGCTCATCGTCACCGCCGCCTCAACCACGAGGCGATGCGACGCCGCCTGCGAGGCCCGGCCAACAGTCCGTCGCGATCGAGTTCGTGGGCCGCTACCGCCGCAAGCCGGGCGTCAAGTTGCAGCCTCTCCCCGGCTGCGTCCTCATCGCCACACCACCCACACTCGGCACCTCGGCGCGGATGCACGTTCATCGCGCTGCGGTCTCGTACGAACTCGAAGTGGTGGACCGCCTCGGTCGTGCTCAGGTCGGTGACGGCGAGCATGAAGTCGGTGGTCGCCTGAGCCGCGGTGATCCCGTTGAGGCTGATGACGCTGGGAGCGGGGATGTTCTCGACGTAGCGGGCGGCGGCACGCTCGACCGCGGGCGCCATGTCGATTGCGAGTTCGGCGGGCTTGACGAGGCCGTTGCACCAGAGGCATCCCTGTCCTGGTGTCATTCGGCGGTATCCGGCATGAATCCGTCCGACCTCTCCGTCCTCGTTGGCGGGCACACGAACCCCAAGCTGCGTGGCGGGGATGAGGTGCGTCTCGACGATCGCGTTGACCCAGTGCCGCGCGGCGTGCGTATCGGCGGCAAGGAAGATCCAGTCGCACCTAGTCAGGAGGCGTAGCGCTCTAGGATCTTCGACGGCGGCCTGCAGGGTTGTGGCACGACCGGTGGGGTTGGCTCGGAGAGCGTTCCGGCGGGCCAGCTCGGTCTTAGGCTTGCCGATGTCACAACGGCCTGCACCGACAAGACGGGGCAGGTTGGTCTCCTCGACTCTGTCGTGGTCGATTAGGACGAGATGGCCGATGCCGAGGCGGGCGAGGTACTCGCCCACTATGCTCCCCACACCGCCAAGCCCCACGATGGCCACCGTCATCTCGCGGAAGCATGCCTGGCCGAGGTCACCGAACAGGCGCGTCTGGCGGTCGAACGCCGCGTCGACACTGACCGGTCTGGCGGGCGCGGGTCGGAGGCGCCGCAGCTGTGCACCGGGGATGACCAGTTCCGCGAGTGGAGCCCTAGTACCGTCGGGGAGCCAGAGATCCCCGGCAGCCGCCTGAGGGGTACAGACCACGGCGCCGACAACCTGGCCGGTGATCTGTCGGATGGCCGGGTAACCACGTTCGTGGCTTTCCAGGTCGATGCGCGAGAACCCCACATGGGTTGTTCCGCCGTGGTTGTGGAAGGCGATGTAGGCGAGTCCGGCGGAGCGAGCCCGCAGTGCGGCATCGCGCACGAAGTTTGCGCTGAGGGCGCGTTGCCCGTGGATGCCCGGGACGTATTCGACTGCGTCTTCGGCGAGGAGCACCTCGGCTGCCAGGAGTCTTGAGCCGCGGGGGCCGTTCACGACCTTTGCGAGGACGACAGCTCCGTGCTCCGCGTCATCGGCGAACAGGTGTTCTTCGAGTCGCGCCCAGTCACGAGGGCGGAGCGTCAGGCTCCACCCCCGCGCTGGCGGGTTCACTGGTCGGCGAACCATGCCAGGACCTTCGCAGCCTTGAGGGCGGCGGTGTCACGACGAGGGTTCCACCCGTTGGACCGTCGTGACAGTTGTAGGGCGGGGCGGCCCTTCCACGTGACGCGCTGGACCGCGGCGCCGTGTGCACCACCGTCTCGGCGGCCGACCGGGCCGATGTGGTGCGGGTAGATGTCGGCATTCGGGTAGGCGGCACTGATCCGGAAGCCCAGCCAGGTCGCGCTGGGCGCGTACTGGTCGCCGACGTGGATGTTCTCGATGATGACGACGGCGTCGCCCCCAAACTCGTGATCAATGCTCATCTCGTGGCCGGCGAACTGCTTGCGGAGTTCCTCGACCGCCCGATCGACCGGGGTGGCGACGTCAGGAGTTGTCGTCACCGGTGACCGCCACGAAGTCGAGGTTGGGGTGGATCTGGATCAGGTCGGTGTCCCCGATGACGTCGTAGTGGTTGCCGCGCTGCACGGAGAGCACGAAGTCGGGTCGGACGTCGCTGGCACCCTGTGCGATGGCTGCTTCCTTGATCTGAAGGCCGGTGTACTTCCCCGCGGGCAGGATCACCGGACTGTTGTTGACCGCGATGGTGACGTCATGCGTGTTCTTGTGCGCGTCCGCGGTCCCGCGGGGCGACTGGTCGGCTACCGTCATTGCAGTCCTCCTGGGTTAGGGCCTCGTGATGGGGGCGCCTCCGGTTCAGTGGCAGCGCCATCACCACAGATGTCTGGGTCAGTTTTCTGAACCAGTTCGGTACAACGTTCACTATACTACACCTATCCGGTGTACCATTTGGACGTGAGGAGGTGCGGTGGAGATCGGCTTCCGGCGGGCGCCCGAGCAGGCCTTCTTCCGAAGTTCCGTACAAGTGCGAAGGAAGTACGGCGCAGCCTGCGCCGAGAAGATCGCACTCCGCTTCACCCAGATCCGAGCGGCCGCCACCCTCGACGTCCTGTGCAAGATCCCGCAGGCCCGCTGTCACCAACTCAAGGCCGACCGCAGCGAGCAGTTCTCGTTGGACCTAGAACATCCGCTTCAGATGATCGTTGAAGTCGATGAAGTGCTGGTGCCGCGCCTGGCGGACGGCGGCATCGATCGCGCGCACGTCCGCCGACTGGCGTTCGTCGAGATCGCCGAAACGCACTGAGAGAGGAGGGAACCCGTGACCGACATCCGTGAGCGCGAGTGGCACTCGTACGAGTCCGACGATGTTCCGATCCCTGGCGAGACGCTCTTGGAGACGCTCGACGGACTTGAGATGTCGCAGAGCAAGCTTGCGGCCCGAACGGGTCTGACCCTCAAGCACATCAACCAGATCGTGAAGGGCAACGCCTCGATCACACCCTCTACGGCGCTCGCCCTTGAACGAGCAACCGGTGTCGCCGCTTCATTCTGGAACACCCTGGAAGCTGACTATCAGGACCACAAAGTCCGGACCGAGGAACTCGCGTCTCTGGCCGCGCAGGCTGACTGGCTCGATCGGATGCCGCTGAAGGACCTCCGCGCACGCGGGCACGTCACAGCGACCAAGGCGAATCCAGGGCGCCTTCTTCAAGAAGTGTTGACCTTCTTCGGCGTCGGCAACGTTGCCGCGTGGGAGATCGCGTGGGACGAGCCGGCGGCAGCGTTCCTTCAATCAAGTGCTTACAAGATCGACCCAGGAGCGGTTGCGGCGTGGCTGCGCCTTGGCGAGATTGAAGCCGAGGAAGCTGCCAAGGAGCTGAACTTCGGGCCCTTCGACCGAGGGATGCTTCGAGCCGCCCTTCCGAAACTTCGGGCCATGACTACCCAGACCCCCGATGAGTTCTTCCCAGAGCTGCTCTCTACATGCGCCCAGGCGGGCGTGTGCGTCGTGATCGTTCGGGACGTCGGCGGCACCCGTGCGAGCGGAGCGTCACGCTTTATCTCACCTGCGAGAGCAGTCGTCCAACTAAGCAACCGCGGCAAGCGAAACGACAAGTTTTGGTTCGCACTGTTCCACGAACTGGGCCACCTTCTGCTCCACAGCAAGAAGGAAACCTTCATGCAGTTCGAGAACAAGACCGCCGGTGGGTCGGGGGCACAGATCGAGAAGGAGGCCAACGACTTCGCAGGACGACTGCTAATACCTGCGGAGGCCGAGGAGGAGCTGTTCGCTATCAAGTGCCCAGCAGATGCCGTGGTTTTGGCAAACCGTCTCGGGATCGCGCCGGCCATCGTCGCTGGTCGCTACCAGCGCGAGACGCAGAACTGGACCTTTGGGATGACCCTGTTCCAGACGTACGAGATCCGAGACTGACGGGGAGTGGTAGACGCTCGCCGCAGTCACATGGGCGGTGAGGCTGCGGTCGTAGGACCGTTACACCTTCGTGAAGCGGGGGCTGCGAGAGAGATCCCGGGTACCGTCGTGCATGCCCGGGTGTCGGGGTGGGGGCTAGGCCCTGCAGGGGGTGGTTGTGGGTCTGTCGTCGGTGAATCGTGCGCTGCTGGGGATTCCGCAGCGGGCGGAGTCGGGGCAGGTGGGCGTCTGGTCTACACGTTCGTGGATCCCGGGATCGCCGCGCCGCTGGAGACCTTGGGCCATCACGTGGTCTACGGCCCGCCGCGGCTCCGGCGAGATGTCAGCGGGTGTGGACGTGGGCGAGTACGGGGTTGGCGGCGACCGCGCCGCGGAGGTGGTCGGGGCGGGTGGTCAGGTAGCGCTGGGTGGTGGCCAGGCTGGCGTGGCCGAGTAGGCCCATGACCTCGATGGCGGTGGCGCCGTTCTCCAGAAGGCTGGTGGCGAAGGTGTGCCGCAGGGCGTGGACCAGGGCCCCGGTGGGGCGGTGGGAGTTGATCCCGGCGGCCCGGTAGGCCCGTTCGACCAGGTGCGCGAGCTGCGCCGACGTCAACGGCTGGCCCTTGTCCCCGAGCCACAGCGCCGCCCGCGCGGGTGCTGACCACGGGTCGACGGGCCGGGCCCGCCCCGCAACAGGCCAGCGGGCCCACCGCTCGGCCAGGTAGGCGGCCAGCAGGTCCTCGAGGCGGGGGTCGACCGGGACCGCCCGGTACTTGTCACCCTTGCCGTGCCGGACCGCGACCTGACGCGCCCCTGGCCCGCCCTCCACGTCGTCCACGGTCAGGGCCAGGACCTCGGAGCGGCGCAGCCCGGTGGCTGCCAGGGTGGCGATCAGGGCGTAGTCGCGGATCGGCCACGGGTACCGGGCCGGGACCCGCCCGTCGACCAGCACCTCCAGCAGCGCGGTCATGTCCGCGTCGGTGAACGCCTGCGGCGCCGACCGGGCCGCCTTGGGCTTGGGCACTGCAGCCATCGGGTTGCCGGCCAGCAGGCCCTCGACGACCAGGTGGTCGCACAACCGGTTCCACGTCGCCCACGCCCGGCGCACCGACGCTTTCGCGTGTCCGTCGGCGTACCCGGCGAATCCGGCCCGCAGTCGGGCCGCCGTCAGATCGGCCACGACCAGCTGCTCGGGACGTGCGTCCAACCGCTCACGCACCAGGTTCACGTCCGCGGCGTAGGCGGTGATCGTGTGCGGCGAGGGCTTCCCGGCCCGCAACATGGTCAGGAACCCGGCGATCGCGGTGTCCAGCGGCACCGGGGGAGCGGTCCCAGCAGGATCGGCAGCCACACCCGCAGCCTAGCCCGTGGACTCCCAATAACACACGTTATCGGGAATCTGCGTCTCCGATGCTGTGGGGAGGCGTCAAGGGTGGCGGGCAAGGGACGGACGCCTCTTCACGCCGCACTTGCTCGGGCGGGATCGCACGGTCGCGCCCTCGCAGGGCATGGGGTCGACGGCGATCGGTAGCCGAGGACGCCGAACTCGTCGCGGACAGCCGCCCCACGGATTGCCAGGGCGGACTGACGGGTTCAGCGGCCTCGGCCGCACGTCCTGCTGTGGCTCAGGCCTCGTCGGCTTCGGCGGCGAGTTCGTCGAGTGCGATCGCGAGGCCCAGGGCACTGGCGATCTTGCCGGCGGCCGAGACCACGCGGGGCGCGCCGACGATAGGGGCGATGGCGATCAGGACGCTGCGCGCGTCGTCGAGGGTGAGGTCAGTGCCGGTGGCAGCGCTGAGGTTGACCAGATATGAGGCTGGAGGGGCGTCGACTGCGACCAGGGCGGCGAGTCGGACCAGCATCAGGGCCTCGTCGCTGAAGCCGACCCGGTCCACTGAGGCTGAGGTCATCTCCAGGATGGTGTCTAGCAGGGGGTTGTCTGACATGGGGGTTCCTTTCCGTTCCTTCGGTCCGTGACGCGATTGGAGGGGCGTCCGGAGCTTCCCGCGGGGCGAAAGCCACCTCGCGGCGTCTCGGGTCAGCTCGGCTCGGCCGCATCCGCACGCGGTTCTGGGCCTCGGCGTATGGGTCGGCCGCAACTTCGGGGGGGGCGACGACAAGGGTGGGCACGACCTCCTTGGGGACGCCCCACTGTGCGAGCTGCTCGGTGACCTGGGCCTGGGATGCGGCGAACTGCTCACCGATGAGGCGGCGGCCGGCCCAGTCCGCCTCGCGCTGGCGCAGCACTCGCTCCATCCGATCCAGCTGCTCCTCGTCGATGGACAGGTCGTAGGCCAGGGACGTGAACCGGGCCAGGTCCGTGCGGTAGGGGCCGATCAGGCCAGGGCCTTGGCCTTGAGTGCGTCGTACTCGGCCTGGGTGATCGCGCCGGAGTCGAGCAGGGCCTTGGCGTTCGCGATCTGCTCAGCGGGGGTCACGGTGGTGGCGGCGACCTTCTGGATGTACTGCTCCTGGGCGGCCTGGTGCTGGGCCATCGCCGCCATCTGTCGCTGGCTCATGCTCTTGCCACGGGCGATCAGGTAGATGAACGCACCGAGCCAGGGCACGAAGATCAGCAGCAGCGCCCAGCCGGCCTTGCCCACGCCGGACAGGGTCGGGTCGCCGAACATGTCGAGGATGATGCGGAACCAGATCATGATCGCCGAGATCATGATGAAGAACCAGAAGCTCCACAGGATCACGTCCCAGAAGCTGGTCGCGTTGAAGTCCATCGAAGTGCCTTTCGTCTCGCGAGTAGGGAGGTGTGCTGCCGAGCGAGGAGCGCTCGCCCGGACGTGCCAAGGTCAGCCGGCAGCCATCTGGTCGATGCAGACGGCGACGGCCAGCAGAAGGACGTCGTTCTGCCCGGGGGTGACCTCGACGCCGTAGCTGTCACGGACCCGGAACCACTTCTTGGAAACCTCGGCGATCTTGGTGCCGTCGGCCTCGATCTCGAACTCGTGGTCGAGGATGTTGCCCTGGGCCGACATCTGCCCACCCGCGGCCAGGTCGATGGTGAACCGCTCCCGCAGCGGGGTGATCATCGCCTTCTTCACGGTTGCCACCGTGCTGCCGCCGGCGTCCTCGATCTCCATCACGTCGCGCACGCGCACCGGCCGGTCCTGGATCTTCAGCAGCGCGTTGCCGTCGGCGTCCTCCAGGATCAGGGTCTGGCGCAGTCTCAGGGCCTTGCCGTTGACCTTGAACGCCCGACGACCGCCGTCGTCCTCGATCCACGAGTCATCACCGATGGACAACAGCTTCTCGCGCATCTGGTAACGCACCGCGTTCCCCCTGACCCCGAACGTCTGACGCTCCTCGCGACGCTCCTCGCGCCGTTCCCTACCTCGCATGGTGCATTCCTCCCTGTTGCGTGGACTTGGTGTGCCGAGCCGGCGCGCCAGGCGGTGTCCTGCTTGGCCTGGACTACTCGGGGGTGGACCGCCTCGGGGTCCCGCCCAGCCGCCTTGATGTCGTGGGATTCCGCACGAGAGCAGCCGGGACTGGATGACCTGCCCACCTGCGTGCACTCCAATCGTTCAGAGGCCTCGGCACCACCGCCAAGCCCAGGCTGGACTCGAGATGTTGCAGGCACTCGTGAACCGTGAGCGTACCCCACTCTGGCATCCGCCGACAGCCTTTTGGCCTGTGTATCTCGACAGATGCGATTACGCTCGTAGACCAGGGACCGGAAGGGGAGTAGCAACAGGGCGGCCACTGCTCCTGACCTCGACCGCACCGTGAGGCCGGGGTTCCGGAGGGTGAGGACTTCGCGTCGCACCGCTGGCAGCCGCCGTTCGTGGAACGTTTGGAAACACTCCGGAAACACGACACGGGGTGGCCGCTGCCGTGGAGACCGACGGGGCCTGACCGGAATACCGGTCGCCCCGGGCGACGCCCGGTGCGACCGGCCTTCATGCGCCCGAAGGCCGGGGGCTGGCGCTTCGGGATCTGGCCCGCGTGCCTGCGGGGCGATGGGGTCAGGCCATCGAGATGATGGCCGACAGGATCCGGGCGACGTCGTCCGGGTCATGGCCAGTGCCGGTGACGACGTCGATCCGCGGCTTGAACACGATCCAGCCCACGAGCAGGGAGGCCACTGCGGCGGCCGCGGTCTCTGGGCCGATCCCGCCAGCGGCCCGGTCCCTACGCTCCCTGATGGCGTCGGCGAGGTGGCCCATGAGGGGCGGACTGCGGAACTGCGCCGCCCTCGGATCGCCCTCCATCAGGCCGAACACGATCACCCGGATCGCCTCGGCCTGGTCGAACACCACCCGGACCACCTGAGGCATCTCGGCGGGCGTGTAGCCCACCCCCGCAACGGCGCGGTTGAGGTCTGCGACGCACTGATCGATCACGGCGAACCGTAAGTCCTGTTTGCTGCCGAAGCTGCGGTAGATCACCGCGTGCGGGACACCCGCAGCCGCGCTGATCTCCCGCACTGAGATGTCGCTGATCGGGCGGCGGGCCATCATGGCGCGCGCGGCCGTTATGAGGTTCGAGCGGTTGGCCTCACTCGACTCGGTCCTGCGGCGCTGCGTCGCGGAGGTCCGGGCCAGCCAACCGGCGATGTCGGCGCGGTCCCACAACCGGGTCCTCCCCGCCGAGCGGACCACCACGGGCGCCGGGAAGTCCACGTAGCGGCGGGCGTAGGCGGCCACACTGTTGCGATGCTGCAGGCCCACCATCCTCGCCACCGCCGTCGCGTCCAGCAGGTGGTCGTAGTCGTGCGGGCTGCCCACGCCGCGAGTCTAGGTCGCGCTACCCGCCAGGACCCCTCCACGGCTGGCCTCGCCTCAGCCGTGCTCAACCGGATCGCGGTGGAGAGAGCCTCGGCATGGACGGCGAGCCGCCCCAGGCGGTGGCGCGCCGCTCACCAGCGTCAGCCCGGTTGTCATCAATGCCGAGCATCGGCACTTCGCGGCAAGCCCATCACAACTGGCACATAGGGGCAGGGTCGACCTCCACAGGGTCTTCCAACGTCTGTCTTCTTGGTCGAACCAGACACGTTCTGGGCCCCCCTTCCCCGCCCACCACCTCAAGGCCCAGCCCCCGCGCCGATCCGCATCGCGTCCCCCTTCCCGAGGTTCCGACGCCGTTCAGATCAGTTACCCGGACCCTTCTGGTGACGCCTCGCAGGCGTGAAGATTGGGCTGGGTTGCCTGCCGACGCCGTTTCGCTCTTGGGCCGCGAGCCCGTGGATCAGTTTGGCGCCGGGGCCCGACCTTGATGGGTCACGCACTGTTGCTTCGAGCACGCCGGTCAGACTTTCGGTTCCCGACCGAGGCCCCCAGGCAGCCGCCACGTCGCAGTTGATCTAGGACAGGAGGCAGCGCAGTGGCGATGAAGGAACCGGAGGAGATTCCGGATGAGGCCCATGAGCAGATGTTCGAGCGGGTCTGCGCGGTCGACGTAGCCAAGAACGCGGGGATGGTGTGCGTACGCCTGCCCGCCGCCTCGGGCACGGGACGCCGGGTG
Source organism: Candidatus Nanopelagicales bacterium (assembly GCA_049688595.1). Classification (GTDB taxonomy): domain Bacteria; phylum Actinomycetota; class Actinomycetes; order S36-B12; family CAIYMF01; genus Prado023. The sequence continues at coordinate 15,393 of JBAVLA010000057.1, forward strand.
AGCCGGGTGTGGGATGTGCCGGCCCGCAGCAAGGCGGTCGCCGACCTGGCCGATGAGCTGGTCGAGCTCGGCGTGGTCAAGGTGACGGTGGAGTCGACCTCGGACTACTGGCGGATCTGGTTCTACCTGCTGGAGGCTCGCGGTCTGGATGTGCAGCTGGTCAACGCCCGTGACGTGAAGAACGTCCCTGGTAGGCCCAAGACCGACAAGCTCGACGCGGTCTGGCTGGCCAAGCTGACCGAGAAGGGGCTGCTGCGTCCCTCGTTCGTGCCGCCGCGCCCGATCCGGGTGCTGCGCGACTACACCCGACTGCGCACCGACCTGACCGCTGAACGGGCCCGGCACTGGCAGCGGCTGGAGAAGCTGCTGGAGGGCGCCCTGATCAAGGTCACCTCGGTGGCCAGCCGCATCGACACCCTCTCGGTGCGTGACATGGTCGAGGCGCTGATCGCGGGGGAACGCGACCCGCATCGACTCGCAGACCTGGCCCGTGCCCAGATGCGGACCAAGCGCGCCGACCTGGTCGAGGCGCTGACCGGCCAGTTCGACGATCACCACGGCGAGCTCGCCCGGGTGCTGCTGGACCAGATAGACGCGTTGAACCGGCAAATCGACAAGCTGTCCTCACGCATCGACGCGCTGCTGGCCGACATGCCGGCACCGCCCGGGCCGGACGGTGCCGTCGGCGCTGCCCGCGGTGGTGGCGGTGGTGACCCCGCAGCAGCGCAGGAGGCACCCATCGCGGGATCGGGCACGACCGGTGCTCCCGGCTCCGGCACCCGCGCCGGGCCGTCGACGGGTATGACAGCGCGGGACCTGGTCGAGATCCTCGATGAGATCCCCGGCATCGGCAGACAGGTTGCGGAAGTGATCATCGCCGAGGTCGGGCTGGACATGACCAGGTGGCCCACCGCCGGTCACATGGTCTCGTGGGCGAAGCTGTCGCCCAAGACGATCCAGTCCGGAAACAAGAACACCAGCGGCAAGACCGGCAAGGGCAACCGGTACCTCAAAGCCGTCCTCGGCGACGCGGCCGCCGGCGCGGGCAAAACCAGGACGTTCCTCGGCGAGCGACACCGCCGCATCCTGCGACGCAGGGGCAAGCTCAAGGCCGTCGTCGCCACCGCCCGCTCGACCCTGGTGATCGTCAACAACCTGCTCGCCAACCCCGGCACCCGCTACCACGACCTCGGGGAGGACTACTTCAACAACCGCATCGACCAAGGACGACGCATCCGCAACCACGTACGCCAACTCGAAGCGCTCGGCTACGAAGTCACCCTCTGCCTCCCGGCCGCCTGAAACCGCCTGCGGCCACTGGTCAGCTGAGCTATCTTCCGGTCAGAACGG
>JBAVLA010000058.1:0-3446 GCA_049688595.1 Candidatus Nanopelagicales bacterium
GGGAGACCTCCGAGAAGTCCAGCTCGACCTGCGGGGAGAGCATCTTCGTGAGCCAGTGGAGGAGCTCCTCGCCACCGACCTTTGCGGCCCGCGGATCGAACGTCGTCCCCACTGGGGCACGGTCACCATCCCGCACATCCCAGACCACGTACCCCGCGTCCTTCCCGCGCAGTGCCGCGGAGTTCGCCAGCGCCGAGACGTACTCGCCGATTTCTTGAGAGTCGGCGTTGTTGTGCTTGAACTCCACCCATTCGCACTCACGGTGCGTCGTCATCAGCTGGTGGACCAAGTCCACGAGTCGCTCAGAGGCAGAGCGCATCTCTCTCCTCGCACGTCGTTGAGGCCATGATCCCGCTGGACACGCGCGACCCCCGAACAGGCCCGCGGATTCGCCCCCTTCTCCGCAGGCCCGCATCATGTCTCGACGCGTCTACCGGCACGCCCGGCATCGTGGCTCTTCTCGTCAACCAGGCGTCGTTGGTCTCGAGGCTCATCAGACGCCCCGCCTCCGTCGCGCGCGCGGAGGAGCTGACGGGCGCCAGCGGGCCACGTCGGCGCGGGTCAGGGACACTGCGGCGAGCCGGGCGTCGAGCAGGCCTCGGATCGCGTCGGCCGGGCTGGTCGGGAACGGCGGCTCGGGCGTGTTGTGCCACTGCGCCAGCCACGGCTCCAGCTCGACCAGGCCGGCCAGCAACGGGGTCTGCTGCTCTGCCGCCCAGCCCTCGTCGCGGGTCCGTTCGACCAGCAGCCGGGCCAGCGCACGGGCCTGCTCGGCGTGGTCCCAGCCCGCCCAGCCGACCACCAGGCTCGCGTCCGCACCCGCCTCTGCGCCCGGGTAGGAGATGAACCGCTCCTTGGGCACGTCCAGCTTCCCACGCGCCGACCAGAACGACTGCCTGGCGAAGTCGGAGTGCGTGTACTTCGGCGGCACCGGGATCGTCACCTTCTCGCCAGCGTCCTCCCGGCGCTGCAGCGCCCACACCGCCTCCCACTCCGCCCGCTTGCGCAGGCCGGATTCGGTGTACCGGTGGGCGGCCAGGTACGGCACCGCCTGATCGGCCACCAGCGGCGCGAGCACCGCCTGCAGATCCGGGTCCTGCACGCCGGTCAGGATGCGGGCGGCCTCGATCAGGCCGGTGTCGTGGCGCACCGCCGTGGCGAGCTGGGCCACCGACGCCACCCGCGGACCCGCGACGTCCGACCACAGACCCGGGTCCTCCAACCGGTCGAGCATCCACGCGCCCACGGACTTCGTGACCATCGCGTCCCACGACTCCGACGCCCACCGCCGCTTGAACTCCGGACGCTCCAGCAGCCGGATCGCCGGATTGGACGCGATCGCGTCGAGCCGGCGCCGGACGAGGGCCCGGTAGTCGTCGGGCCAGTCCACGGGCAGGACGGTGATCGGCACCGAGCCGTGCCGGGCGAACCACGCCGTCTCCTCGTCACCGGCCGCGACCCGGCGGGCCAGCACCACCTCAAACGCCCGCTGCCCCAGCGCGATCCCCGGCACGTCGCCGAGGGAGGACATCGTCAGCGACTCGTCGATCAGACCGTAGGAGTGGTAGGTGAACCAGTCGAGCTCCTCCTGCAGCGCGACCATCCGGGCCCGGATGCGGGCGTGCTCGCGCTGGGCCTCGGCGAGGCGGGCACGGGTCGGGGCGCCGGCCCCGCAGACCCCGGACGGCATGACCGCCGCGAGGGACCGGGCGAGGGAATCGAGGGCACGGCCGAAGGCGAGGGGCAGGACACGCGGGAGCGGGAACTCCTGCAGCTTCGTCCCGGTGAACTCATAGAAATTCTCCCAGTCCCAGCGAGCCGTCGACCGCTCGCCGCCCCGGTTGCCCTTGTCGTGGCTGACCTGCTTGAGCCAGAAGCACGCCGCCGACGAGTTCAACACCCCCAACAACCCCAGGTGATCGTCCTCACTCGCCCCCGCCGGCAGCTTGATCACCGGCGCCGTCTGCTTGAACACCTTCCCGCCCCGGTCCAGCACGAAATGGTTGTGCGTAGCCACGAACGCGAACGCGATCCCAAGTGGGATGACGAACCTCTCGGGATGCCACCGACTCCACTCGTACCACACGAGTCCGACCTCTTCGTGCGTTCCGCCGGGTTCCCTCCGGGCTGCGAGTAGCGCGCGATGAGCCCACAGATGTCGAGCCACACCAATATCGTTCAAAGAAGGCTCGTAGTCGTTGTCGTATGGGAACAGCGCCTCGGTCTCGGGGGCCAACGAGTAGTCCCGGATCACATCGCCTTCGACCAGTGGCACCCACGAGGCGGGATCCAGCCGATGTCGCGCCCAAGCTCCCGGCGGGGCGAAGTACACCTCATCCGCGCCCGTGTGCGTGATGCGGCCGATTGTCCGCACCCGGTACCCGAGTGCGCCCGTGCTCGCAGCCGACATCGCCCCCATCAGGTCCCCGGCTCCACCACCGCTCAGCGACCACGGGTGCAACTTCAACACGGCCCGGTCGAGGTCTGTGACGGTGACGTAGGTCCCGTCGAACCCAGGCGCGTCGATGTGCTCGACGATCTCGGTCCAGACAAGTCCCGTCGCCGGGTTGTCGGGTTGGCCTGGCTCGCCGCGCACGCCGAGGACCGCGCGCACGGTCGCCGCGACCGGGCGGCGCCGGCGGCCGACGAGGATCACCGTCGGGGTGCCGTGGCCGGGGATGTAGGCCCCGGAGGTGTCGATCACGTCGAGCAGGTCCACCGGGTTGGGCTGACTGGGGTCCGGACCGCCGTCGCCGGACAGCAGGCTCTCGATCACCTTGGCGCCGAACTCGCGCTTCATGAACGAGTTGGAGGTGATCTGCCCGACGAACCCGGCCGGCGCGTCGGGGGCGCCGCGGATCGCCAGGCGGAAGAACAGGTCCATGAACGGCACCGACAGCGCGTACTGGCGGTGGCAAACGTCGGGGTAGGCGCTCCGGTAGGCGTCGTTTGCTGCCTTGTCCTTTGGCGTGATGTACGGCGGGTTACCCACCACCACGTGGTAAGTGCCGGGGGTCAGGATGCCCTGGTAGTCGCGCAGGTCCTCGCCCGCGTACTCGAACGGCTCGTCGGCCTCGCCGGTGAGGTTCAATTCCTGCTGCTTGCCCTGGGCGCCCAGCAGGCTGTCGCCTATGGCCAGGTGGTAGTCGAACGCCGGGGCGTCCGTCAGCGTCGTTTCGCCGGATGCGTTCAATGCTGCGACCGTCAGGCGGAATCTCGCGATCGCTACCGCGAAGGGGTTGAGGTCTACCCCGTGGATCGCGTCCAGCGCGTTCTGGACCCGGCTGCGGGGGTCCAGGTTCGGGGCGTGCTCCTGCCAGGCCGTCGTGAGCCTGGCGAAGGCGCCGAGGAGGAAGTGGCCGCTCCCGCACGTCGGGTCGATCAGGCGAAGGCCCGCCAGGCCGAACTCCGCCAGCGCCGGCGTCAGGGTCTGGTCGAGGATGAAC
>JBAVLA010000059.1:0-10292 GCA_049688595.1 Candidatus Nanopelagicales bacterium
GCGGGCCAGCGGCACGCTGACCGGGCGACATCTGGACGACCGGGCTCGTCTGAAGCCGTCGGTGCGGGCGCCGTCGGGGGAGCTGGCCGTGCGTGGCGCCAACCTCCACAACCTGCGGGACATCGACGTACGCATCCCGCTTGGCGTGCTGGTCGTCGTCACCGGCGTGGCCGGGTCGGGCAAGAGCTCACTCATCCAGGGCTCGGTGGCCAGCCGGGACGGCGTGGTGACGGTCGACCAGGGGGCGATCCGCGGGTCACGCCGGAGCAACCCGGCCACCTACACCGGACTGCTCGACCCGATCCGCAAGGCGTTCGCGAAGGCCCACGGAGTCAAGCCGGCGCTGTTCAGCGCCAACTCCGAGGGCGCCTGCCCGACCTGCAACGGTGCCGGCGTCATCTACACCGACCTGGGGTTCATGGCGACCGTCTCCAGCACGTGCGAGGAGTGCGACGGGAAGGGGTTCCAGCCGGCAGTGCTGGAGTACAAGCTGGGCGGACGCGACATCAGCGAGGTGCTCGACATGCCTGTGACTGAGGCGAGGGAGTTCTTCGGCGCTGGCGAGGCGCGCACGCCGGCGGCGCTGGCCATCCTGGAGCGGCTCGCCGACGTCGGGCTGGGCTACCTCACCATCGGCCAGCCCCTGACGACCCTGTCGGGCGGCGAGCGGCAGCGGCTCAAGCTGGCCACCCACCTGGCCGAGAAGGGCGGCGTCTACGTGCTCGACGAGCCGACCGCCGGCCTGCACCTCGCCGACGTCGAGCAGCTGCTCGGCCTGCTCGACCGGCTTGTCGACTCCGGGAAGTCGGTCATCGTCATCGAGCACCACCAGGCCGTGATGGCGCATGCCGACTGGATCATCGACCTGGGCCCTGGCGCCGGACACGACGGCGGACTGGTTGTCTTCGAGGGCACGCCGGCCGAGCTCGTCGCGGGCCGGTCGACCCTCACCGGGGAGCACCTCGCCGCCTACGTTGGCCGGGAACCGGGTTCCGTGTGACCAGCCGAAACAGCTATCGGACGGTCACTGCCTATGGTCGTGACGGTGATGAAGGTCGGGGTAGTGGGGATGCTCGTGGGTCAGCGCATCGTGGCGATGCTTCAATGGATGCTCCTGCGAACCATCCTCGCCACCGACCATGGCCACGTCGCGGTGGTGGGGGTCCGAGGGCTCGAAGCTGTGTTCATGGACCACGGCCGCGTGGCTGTGGCGGTGCTGGTGGGACTCGGTCAGGTGCAGCCAGACACCCACTCCCATCAGGGCACCGGCGACCAACAGCGTCGCCGTCACCGGCTCCCCCAGCAGCACGACCGCAAGCCCCGCGCCGAAGAACGGGGCCACCGAGAAGTACGCGCCCGTGCGAGCCGTGCCCAGCAGTCGCAGGCCCACGACGAACAGCGCCAGGCTTGCCCCGTAGGACACGAACCCCACCAGCATCGCCGCACCGATCAGGCCAGGCCTCGGCAGGGTGGCACCGACCACGGCGGCCAGGGCCAGGTTGACCGTCCCGGCTGTCAGCCCTTTTACCATCGCCAGCCAGGTCGCGTCGGTGGCCGCGACGTGTCGGGTGAGGTTGTTGTCCAACGCCCACATCAAGCAGGCTCCCAGCACAGCGGCAGCCGGCCAGATCCCGGCGAACTGCACCTGTCCCGACCAGGTGAGCACGACCGCGCCGGCGACGATCGCAAGCATGCCCAGCCCGACCCTGCGGTCGACGTTCTCCCGGAACACCAGCCAGGCCGCCGCAGCAGTGAACACGCTCTCCGCGTTCAGCAGCAGCGAAGCGCCAGCGGCTGGCATCCCAGCGAGTCCGAGCATCAAGAGCACCGGGGCGACCAGCCCACCACACACGATTGCCCCAGCCAGCCAGGGCAACTCAGAGTGGGGCAGACGTCCCCTTGGTGTGCGGCGCGCCACCCGCCACAGCAGCAGACCTAGACCGGCGCCCAGGTACAGCAAACCAGCCAAGAGCCACGGACCCACACCCTGCACCAGGGCCTTGGGCAAGGGGGTTCCTGCCCCGAACAGCAGCGCCGCGCCCAACGCGGCAATCACCCCGGGGTGGCGCAATGCGGAACCACCCGATACCGGCACGGATCAAGGCTACGAGCGCGCTGATCCTCGCGTCCACGGCAGTTCCAGCCACCTTGCGGCTCGTGACATCTACCCCGTTCCCTGGCCTTCGTGGGCGCCTGAGCGAGGCCCACGACACCGCTCAGGTGGCCTTGCGCCGGAAGACCGAACGCATCCGCTCCTTGTTGATCGAGGCGATGGCCGTCAGCGGGATGCCTGCCGGGCAGACCACCGAGCACTCGCCGTACGTGGAGCACGGCCCGAAGTCGTGCTCCATCTGGTCGATCATGGCCACGGCTCGCTTCCCCCGCTCCTGCTTGCCCTGGGGGAGCAGGCTCAGGTGGGCCAGCTTGGCTCCGGTGAACAGGTACGCCGCGCCGTTCGGGCAGGCGGCCACGCAAGCGCCGCAGCCGATGCAGGCGGCGAAGTCCAGGGCGAGCTCGGCGGTCTCGAAGGTTACGGGGGTCACGTCGGCGTCCGGGGCGGTCCCGGCGTCCACGGCGACGTGGCCACCGGCCTGGATCACGCGGTCGAGCGCCGAGCGGTCCACGATCAGGTCGCGGATCACTGGGAACGCCTCGGAGCGGAGGGGCTCCAGGACGACCCGCTCACCGTCGGTGAACGAGCGGACGTGCTGCTCGCACGAGGGGGTGTTGTCCTGCGGGCCGTGCGGCTTGCCGTCGACCGTCATGCCGCAGCTGCCGCAGATCCCCTCGCGGCAGTCCGACTCGAAGGCGACCGGCTCGCGGCCCTCGGCGACCAGCTGGTCGTTGAGCCGGTCGATGAGCTCCAGGAGGGTCATCTCGGGGGTCGCGTCGGTGACCTCGTAGGTCTCGAAGCGACCTGCGGCCGAGCGGGACTCCTGCCGCCACACGTCCAGGGTCAGCCTCACTTGTAGTTCCTTGTCTGCAGCGGAACGGCCTCGAACCGCAGCGGCTCGTCATGCCGGACGAACGTGCCGTCCGGGGTCGTGGGGGACTCCCACGCGGATACGAAGCACCAGGCGTCGTCGTCGCGCATGGCCTCGCCATCGGGGGTCTGGTGGTCGACCCGGAAGTGCGCGCCGCAGGACTCGTCGCGATCCAGCCCGTCCAGGCACAGCAGCTCGGCCATCTCCAGGTAGTCCGCGACGCGTCCGGCCCGCTCGAGCTCCTGGTTCAGCTGGTCACCGGTGCCCATCACGCGCACGTCGGCCCAGAACTCCGCGCGCAGGGCCCGGATCTCGGCGATGCCCTGGGCCAGGCCCTCCGGGGTCCGGGTGACACCGGCGTACGTGTAGAGCAGCTCACCCAGGCGCTTGTGGAACCTGTCGGGTCCCTGTGTCCCGTTCGTGGCCAGCAGCCGGGTGATCCGGGCCTGGACCTCCTGAAGGGCCTGGGTCACGGCCTCGTGGTCCGCCGCCAACGGCGGCTGGCCGAGAAGGCCGGCCAAGTGGTTGGGCACCGAGTAGGGCAGGGTGAACCAGCCGTCCACGCATGCCGACAGCAGGGAGTTGGCGCCCAGCCGGTTCGCCCCGTGGTACCCCCAGCCGACCTCGCCGCCGACGAAGAGGCCCGGCACCGAGGTCATCATGTCGTAGTCGCTCCACAGCCCACCCATGGCGAAGTGGGCACCTGGGGCGATCCGCATGGGTGTCTGGAACGGGTCGTCGCCGGTGGCCTGCTGGTACATGTGGAACAGGTTCGAGTACCGGGTGTAGACCGTGTCCCGCCCCAGACGTGCGATGGCGTCGGAGAAGTCCAGGTAGACCGAGTTCTTGAGGGGACCGACGCCGAAGCCCGCGTCGATCCGCTCGCGGGCGGCCCGGGAGGCCACGTCGCGGGGGGTCAGGTTGCCGAACGCCGGGTAGCGCCGCTCCAGGTAGTAGTCCCGTTCCTCCTCGGGGATGTCCCCGGGCCTGCGGGCGTCGCCGGCCTCCTTGGGCACCCAGATCCGGCCGTCGTTGCGCAGCGACTCGGACATCAGGATCGTCTTGGACTGCCACTGGCTGGACAGCGGCAGTGCCGTGGGGTGGAACTGGATGAAGCACAGGTTGGCGTAGAGCGCGCCGCGGCGGTGGGCCCGCCAGGCGGCCGTCGCGTTGCTGTTCTTGGCCAGAGTGCTCTTGTGGTAGATGTTGCCGTACCCGCCGGTGGCGAGCACCACCGCATGCGCGGTGACGGCCCGGATCTCCCCGGTGATCAGGTCACGGACGACGATGCCCTGGGCGCGGCCGTCGGCCACGATCAGGTCGAGCATCTCCTGGCGGGTGTGCAGCTTGACCGTGCCGGCGGCTACCTGGCGCAGCAGCGCGTTGGCCCCAGCCACCTGCAGTTGCTGGCCGGTCTGGCCGCGGGTGTAGTAGGTGCGCGACACCTGCACGCCGCCGAACGAGCGGGTCGCCAGCTGGCCGCCGTACTCCCGCGCGAACGGTGCTCCGATGGCGTTCATGTGGTCGATCACGCGAACGGACTCCGCGCCGAGGCGGTAGGCGTCGGCCTCCCGGCCACGGAAGTCCCCGCCCTTGATCGTGTCCTTCACGAACCGGTCCACCGAGTCGTTGTCGACCTTGCGGGCCCGGGCGGCGTTGATGCCGCCCTGCGCGGCCACGGAGTGGGCCCGCCGCGGGGCGTCGTGGTAGGTGAAGCACTCCACGTTGAAGCCCAGCTCGCCCAGCGCTGCGGCGGCGCCAGAGCCGGCCAAGCCGGTTCCGACGACGATCACGGTGAACTTGCGCCGGTTGTTGGGGTTCACGAGGTTGTAGTGGAGGCGCCGATCGTCCCAGGCCAGGTCAGGTGGGACCTCGGGCACGCGGCCGTCCAGCGGCGTGCCGATCGTGCGCAGGGCGTCCAGATCAGGCCGCGGATCGGAGCCGCTGGGGGAGGAGGGAGCGGTCGGCTCGGTCACGGTCGGCTCGGTCATGCGACCCACCCCAGCTGCACGGCGATCGGGATCATCATGTTGCCCAGCGCGATCACGATCGCGATGGCGCCGGCCAGCAGCAGGCCGACCCGGCGGGTGCGCTGCCCGGTGGCGCCGAGGTCGTTGACCACGCTCCACAGCCCGTGGCTGAGGTGGATCGCGATGAGCAGCATCGTCAGGGCGTAGAAGAGGGCGACGGCCGGACGCTCGAAGCTGGCCACCAGGTTGCCGTAGGCGTCGCCAGCGGTGAACTCATCGGTGGCAGCAGCGGTCCTGCCGATCGTCAGGTCCAGCAGGTGGAAGATGACGAAGCTCAGGATGATCGCCCCGGTCATGAGCATGGAGCGGACCGACCAGCGCTTGGCCGGCATGGCGCCGCGCCGGTGCGGACCGCGGGCCCGCCGAGCCCGGACACGAAGCGTCACCGCGGAGTAGATGTGCGCCACGAATGAGCTGAGCATCACGGCGCGGAACACCCACAGGAAGCTCTCACCCGGCAGCAGTGGGTTGAACAGGGTCCGCAGCCACTCGGCGTAGTGGTTGAACTCCTCCGCACCGAGGAAGACCTTGAGGTTGCCCGCCATGTGGAACAGCAGGAACCCGACGAGGACGACGCCCGTCACCGCCATGACGACCTTGAGCACCCAGCTCGGGGGTCGGGGCGGCCGGACGGTAGCCGGGGGGTTCGCTGCGGGGACCGCGCTCTGCGAGATCAGGTTCGTCATCGAGATCCTCCACGGCTGGGCCCTGCAGGAGTCCGCGCCGCACCTCGCCCCGCAGGAACGACGAGCCCCACGGGTGCCGGCACCACGCCGACGCCTCACATCATGGCGGCCCCGCGACTGGCATGAGCGCGCTGAATGTCCCGGACCCATGGCCGGAAGTCCCGTTCGTCGAGGACCTTCCTGTCTGGGCGGCTTCAGCGATGGTCGCTCGAACAGGCCGGCGGGCGGGACCCGCTCACATCCCGGGCGAATCGCGCTGACCGATAATGAACATTATGTAAGGTACAGGTGCTCGCGCGGCTCCATCCCTGGACCAGGCCTCCGGTCACTGACCGCGCGGTCGTCCCCTCAGTGGGCGCTTCGTAGACTCGGCGCGTTGCTGACATCGCGGCAGCGCATTCCGAGGAGGGTCATGGAAGTCGGGATCAACGCGGCGGACACGGTTTGGGTGTTGGTCTGCGCGGCACTGGTGCTGCTGATGACTCCGGGACTGGCGCTGTTCTACGGCGGGATGGTGCGCGCCAAGAGCGTGCTGAACATGATCATGATGAGTTTCGTGTGCATGGGCCTGGTTACGGTGCTGTGGGTCCTGTACGGATACTCGATGGTCTTTGGCCCCGATGTGGGCCTCGGGCTCGTGGGCGACCTGTCGAAGGCGGGTCTCGGTGACGCGGTCACCTCCGTGGTCGGGTCGCCCGGTCACCAGATCCCCGAGTTGGCGTTCGTGATGTTCCAGCTGACGTTCGCGATCATCACCTCGGCGCTGCTGTCCGGCGCAATCGCCGATCGGGCCAAGTTCGGTGCCTGGCTGGTGTTCGTGGGGGTCTGGGTGACCCTGGTGTACTTCCCGATCGCGCATTGGGCGTTCGCCGTCGACGGCGGCGACGGGGGGTGGATCGTTGATCGGCTCCACGCCCTCGACTTCGCCGGTGGGACCGCGGTGGAGATCACCTCTGGGGCGTCCTCACTGGCGCTGGCGCTGGTGCTGGGCCGGCGACTGGGCTGGCGCAAGGACCCGATGCGTCCGCACAACATGCCGCTGGTCCTGCTCGGCGCGGGGTTGCTGTGGTTCGGCTGGTTCGGGTTCAACGCTGGCTCGGCGCTGACCGCCACGCCGTTGGCCGCCACTGCGATGATGAACACCCAGATCGCCACCGCCCTCGGGGCGCTGGCCTGGGTGGCCACCGAACGGGTCCGCGACGGCCACGCGACGACGCTGGGCATCGCCTCGGGCGCGGTGGCCGGCGCGGTGGCCATCACCCCGGCGTGCGGGTTCGTCACCCCGCTCGGGGCGATGGTGGTGGGTGCGGTGGCCGGCGTGGTCTGCTCGGTCGCGGTCGGCCTGAAGTACCGGTTCGGCTACGACGACTCCCTCGACGTCGTCGGGGTCCACATGGTCGGCGGGCTGGTCGGGATGCTGCTGATCGGCGTCCTGGCAACGACGCTGGTCAACAGCGCAGGTGGTGACGGGCTGGTCGCCGGCGGTGGCATGGACCAGATGTGGCGCCAGGTCGTCGCCAGCCTCGTGACTCTGGCCTATGCGTTCACCTCGACCTGGTTGATCGCCCGCGGGCTGGACCGTTTGATGGGCTTCCGGCTGCAGCCCGAGATCGAGAGGGCGGGGGTCGACATCGCGGCTCACGCGGAGTCGGCCTACGATTTCGTGGCCGCAGGCGGGAGCGTGATCAGCGGCCACCCGATGCGCGATCCGCACGCTGGCAAGGGGTACGAGTGAGGCTGGTCTCCGCCATCGTCAAGCCGCACATGCTCCAGCCGGCCAAGGACGGCGTGCACGTGTAAGCCACCAGTCCGGAGGCCGCATCAGTTGCGGTGGAGCAATTCTGCGGCGGATGCGTCCCTGTTTGCCAACGCCCGATCCGGGTATGAGCAGGGCATCGCGCACGATTCCGCAGGAGGTGGGATGGGGATTTCAGCAGCCGGCTGGGACGGCCGACGATCTGCCGAGGCGCCGTCCATCGCCGCAGCCAAGATCAAGGCAGGCGGGCGTCGCCGCGCGCGCTGGTACCCTTGTATGACGCGGGGCGGTCCACGCCCATCTGCACCACGGGGGAATCTCTTGCAGGTCCTTACTGGCTTGACCGGTGTCCTGGTCGCTGCGTGCCTGCTGGTCCTCGGGGCGCCGGTCGGTGCAGCGTCGGCCGCACCAGCACCCCAGGCCAGCGCGGCAGCAGCAGCCACCGCCCCTGCGGCCGCAGTGAGTGCTGCGTCCCGCAAGCCCCGGGCCAGCGTCACCGCGACCCTCGGGACCGCGACCTCCGGCAAGCCTCGAGTGGAGGCCCACTCCAACGCGCGGAAGGTCAAGGTGGCCTACCGCACAGCCAAGGGCAAGAAGCACAGCGTCACGAGGAAGCTGCGCAGCGGCGCCGTGCGGGTCACGCTCCCCCGCGGAGCCCGGTCGATCGGTGTGCGCGCCCTGGCGACGAAGAAGCTCGCCGCCAGCAAGTGGGTCGTGGCCGCGGCACCGGTCGCCGCACCGACCGCTGAGCCACCTGCGACCCAACCGACAGCTGCACCGACCGCGCCGGCCCCAGCCCTTCCCACGCCCGTTGGATACGACGTGTCGTGGCCGCAGTGCGGGAAGCTCCTGCCCAGCGGCCAGGCCTTCGGGATCGTGGGGGTCAACGGCGGCCTGGCGAACAACACGAATCCGTGCCTTGCGACCCAACTGACCTGGGCCAACGCGTCCAGCGGGCAGAGCAGCCAGCCGCGCGCCGCGCTGTACGCCAACACGGCCAACCCCGGTCGGGACCTGGCCAGCTGGTGGCCGACCACCAACGAGTACCCGGTCGGATCCCCCATCGCCAACCCGTACGGCACGTGCACCGGCGCGGACGGAGCCGCATGCGCGTTCGTCTACGGCTACGCGAAGGCCTACGACAACGCGACCATCCGAGGTGTGTCCAACCCGGCGAGCTTCATCTGGTGGCTGGACGTCGAGACCGAGAACAGCTGGACGGGTGACAAGGCCGCCAACCGCGCAGTCATCGAGGGCATGACGCACTACTACCGCGACGTCCTCCACGCCGCCGGCGTGGGCATCTACTCGACCGGGTACCAGTGGACGAAGATCATGGGCAACCTGGGCCCCGTCACGAGCGGGAGCTCACCGGCGGGTCCGAGCAACCTCAACGGCCTGCCCAGCTGGATCGCCGGGGCGACGACCCTGGAAGGCGCACAGGCCAATTGCCGCGCCACGCCGCTGACCGGCGGGCGGGTCACCGTCACGCAATACCTGAAGGACGACCTGGACCACAACTACGCCTGCCCGTGACCCGGCAGGCATGCCCGGCACCCACCGCGCGTGCGGCTGGGACTCGTGCGTGCAGTCGAAACCGACCATCAGATCGTCCGCAGTGACCGCACGCGCGCCCACGACGCCACTTCACGAGTGGCACGTGGCATCCTCAGGACATGGCGTGGTCCGATCGCCTTCGCGCAGATCCCCTCCCCTGGCTCCTGGAGCCCGACTCCCCCGCCGTTCGCGCGGCGACGCTGCAGCGCCTGCTGGACCGGCCGGCCGACGATCCGGAGGTCGCAGGCGCCCGAGCGGCCGCCATGCGCTGCGACCCGATCGCCGCGACTCTCGCGGCACAGTCGGAGGCCGGCTGGTGGGTGAAGCCAGGGCCGGGGTACGCACCCAAGTACACCGGGACCGTGTGGTCGGTGGTCTTCCTCGACCAGCTCGGGGCCGATCCCAGCGACGAACGTGTGCAGCGGGCGTGTCAGTACGTGCTGCGTTGGTGCGCGACGACCTCTGGCGGGCTGGGCTGCTCCGGCTCCCACAAGGAGGCCCCTCCCCCGCCGTCAACGGTCCTCCACTGCCTCAACGGCAACCTGCTGCGAGCGCTGATCGGTTTCGGGCACCTGGAGGACGCGCAGGTTCAGGCGGCCATCTCCTGGGCGGCTCGTTCGATCACCGGCAGCCCCGACCTTCGCTTCTATGCATCGGCGACGTGCGGTCCCAGGTTCGCGTGCGGCGCCAACGAGAAGCTGCCCTGCGCTTGGGGTGCCGTGAAGGAGCTGCTCGCGCTGGCCCGAGTGCCGGTGGGGCGCCGCTCGGCCGAAGTGGTCGAGGCGATCGACGTCGGCGCGCAGTTCCTGCTCTCCCGTGACCCAGCAGTCGCGGACTACCCGATGGGGTGGGGCAACACGAAGCCCTCCTCGTCGTGGTTCAAGCTCGGTTTCCCGTCGGGGTACGTCGCCGATGTCCTGCAGGTCCTCGAGGCACTGGCCGAGCTGGGCTACGCGCACGACGATCGATTGGCGGGCGCGTACGAGTGGTTGCTCGGCCGCCAGGACGCCGACGGGAGGTGGGCCAATCGCTACGCGTACCACGGCAAGACCTGGGTGGACTTCGAGAGGCAGGGCGCACCGTCGAAGTGGGTTACGTTGCGGGCCTGCACTGTGCTGCGCGCCGCGGGCTGAGATGGAGTAGCGGGCGCCGGACCCGAGTTGGCTCATTCGTTTAGTGCGTGAACTTGTGCCCGGCCAGGGCGTCGAGGATGGTCTGCTGGTCGGTGGGGATCGTGGGTGGGAAGGTCTGGCTGGTGCCGTTGATCGCGAGGGTCGCT
>JBAVLA010000060.1:0-3293 GCA_049688595.1 Candidatus Nanopelagicales bacterium
CGGGCGGTCTGGTGGCAGATGGCGTGGAGCGGTGTGCCGTCTGGTGCGGTCGTCGGGTGAGGTCCGCGGTCGGGGGGATCCGGTTCCGATGATGGATCGGGGGCGCTGGGGGTGGCGGCGCGCATCAGTTGGTCTCGGTTTCCATAGCGATCTGGTCGCTGGGATCGTCGCTGTTGAGGTGATTGATGACCCTGTTGAGGATGCGTGGGAGGTCGTTGACGATGTCGGAGAGGCATCGGTTCTGCTGGTCTGTGATGTCGTTTGGGTAGGTGAGTTCGATGCTTGCGGAGGCATCTGGGACGACGATGGCGATGGTTTGCATGGTGCTGTCGTGGCGGTAGGTGACGGCCAGGTTGGTGCTGTCGGGGGGTTCGGTGGGGCGGGTCATGGTGGTTCTTGGTGCTCGTTTCGGGCTGGTTGGGGGCCGGTTTTTGTGCTCACGGCTCGGCGTCGGGTGCGTGTTCGCGTTCGCGTTGTGCGCGTTCGTCTACTGCAGGTCCGTTCGTAAGGTTGTGGAAGAGGGTGTTCACGTAGTGAACGCCCCGTAAGTTCGTTCGTCCGTTCGTTCGTGTTCGGAACGAACGTTCGGAAGGGTCGTTCCGAAGGGTCGTTCCGAAGGTGTGTTCTGAACGTTCGTTCTGAACGTTCGTTCCGAACGGGCGTTCAACGGTTCCGTTCGAACGGTTCGTTTGAACGCCGTTCGGAACGGGCGTTGAACGGTTCGTTCGAACGCCCGTTCCGAACGGCGTCATGTGACCGCGCGGATGGGTGGGCCTCCTGCCGGTCGTTGCCAGCATGTGCAGTTGGCGGGGTGGCCCCGGCGGCGGCACCCGGACTTCCGGCCCGCGGCCGCTGCCTGGGCGTTCTTGATCTCGGTGATCTCGGCCAGTTCCTGCCGGCGGGCGAAGTTGTGGATCCACCAGCCGTCGCCGTTGGGGTCTTCGTCCCAGAACCCGACGGCGACGAGGACGGCGATGTCCTTGCGGGTGGCGTGGATCATGGGCAGGGCGATGGCCGGGATGTGGCCGTCGGTGCCGTGACCGCCGGACCATTCGACGGCGAACTGCATCACGGCCATGGCGGCCTTCCCACCGGGCATGGTCAACGCGCGCAGGGTCTTGTCATGGCTGGGTAGTCCAGCATCGAGCCGGATCCAGGGCAGTCCCACCTGTTGTCCTCCTCTCAACATTGTGGCTCCGGGGTTCCGTGTTCAGGGTCACGCCGCCGCTGGCCGTTCGGTCCACATGTGGCCGCAGCGTGGGCATTCCCACACGCCGGCGGGATGGTCCAGCAGCCGCTCGGGCGGTGTGCCGCAGTTCGGGCAGGGGCTCACCACAGGGTGTCTCCTTCGCGTGCGATGAGGGCGTCGGTGAGCTCGTGCCACACGCCGGTCTGAGCGAGCTCGTGAGTGGGGATGGGTCGGCTGAGGAGCTGCTCGGCGCGGGCGTGGAACTCGTCGAACGGCAGCCACAGCCGGCCGGAACGCACGCTGATCGAGAAGGCCGTGTCGAGGCGGGCCTGGCGGATCGCGTTCAGCAGGGAGTCGACGTCAGTCATCGAGCACCTCCCCCGCCCTGAAGCACGCCTCGCACAGCGCGGGCGGCGGGATGGGTGTCCGCTGGTCGCTCATTCAGCCCTCTCGAGATCTGAGACCCCACGGGCTGTGAATGCCGCTTCGATGAGCCGCTGCCCAAGCAATGCCGCGTATCCCGCAGACATCTCGATGGTGCTCGTGACGACCCCGTCTGTGGCGACCATGAGCCTGATAAGACTGCTGTCGTCATTCCCGTCCACGCCGATTCCCACGGTCAGGGAGACGGTCCGGCTCCTGACATAGGGCCCGTCATCCCGTCTGGCGCTCAATCGGTTCTCCCGTGGTACAGGTGATGGTGGGTCAGCGGGTCGATGACCAGCTGGCCGCAATGGGGGCACAGGTCGCAGGGTTGGGGCAGGGTGGCCAGCAGGTGGGCGCGGATCGCAACACGTCGCATGGCAGTCGGGTCGTCCTCGGGGCCGCGGGGGCGGCGGGCGGGATGGGTGAGGGCGGTGGCCTGGTCGGCGTGGGCATCGAACGCTGCCCGCTGGTGGCGGCGGTAGTCGATCCACAGGGCGCCGAGCATCACGGCGAGGGTGGGCCCTGCGAGCAGCAGGAGCATGGTGAGGAAGATGATCACCGTGGCCCCCTGGCGATCTTGATCGCGGAGCGAGGCATGCCGTTGGCCATCATCACGGCGAGGAGGGTGTCCGCGTCGGTGAGACTGTCGCAGGCCACCTCGCACACGCAGCCCCCGATGGTGGCCTGTATCGCGTGGATCCGGCCGGTGGGGGCGGTGGCCCAGAACGCGAACCACCAGTCCCGGGCTTGCTCGCTGCCGGCGGCGTTGAGCCGCGGCTCGTTGACGATGATCGACACCTGGGTGGCCGCCCGGCTCATGACTGGGTCCGAATGAGCTTGATGAAGTCCATGAGGAATCCGGCAAGCTCGTGGTCGACCAGGGCCAGGGCCTCCAGCTGGAAAACAACCGTGGGGAAATCTCGAGCTGCGAGGGATTCGTGCATGTCGGCGAGGATCCTCGCGGTGAGAGCGGAGCGCTGGTCGGGCGTCAGGTCCAGGATGCCTCTGGTTCGGCTCATGGCTGGGTCTCCAGCGTGGTGAGGAGGTCGTCGAGGGCGGCCTGCGGGTCGGGCGCGTCGGCGATGGGTTGCAGGGCGGCGATGAGGGTGTCGATCTGGGCGGGGTCGAGGGCGGCCAGGGATGGTGTGTCGCCGACGATGCGGGAGGCCAGCGCGACCTGGTCGGCGGGGTCCAAGTAGCCGAGGGCCTCCAGCACGCCTGTGAGCGTCTGGAGGCGTGGGTTGGCACCCGGGTCCGGGTCGGCGGGTTCCGTGGCCTGCGGCGGCTCCTGCATCCCCTGCTGCGCCTGCTGGTCCACCTGCTCGGCTGCCTGCTGGCACGCCTTCTGCAGGCGGGCCCGCTCGGTGACGGTCAGGACGCGGGCGTGCTGCTCCCAGATCGCCAGCAGCTCCTCACGAGTCGACGCCGCGGCGACCAGCTCGAGGACCGATCCCAGGCCCGGGCTGGCCTGCCCACCCGGCGGGACATCGGCGTGGACCACCTCACCGCGGACCGTGCCCGGACGCTCACCCAGCTCCTCGGGGATCCGCACGTCAGCGAACTGGCGGGGGAACGCCGACCGCAGCGCCGCGGCCCGGGCACAGTTGGAGATGACCATGCCACCTGCCACGAACGTGTGTGTCCCCTCAACCTCGATGTCGTAGCGACTTTCAGCCTC
>JBAVLA010000061.1:0-1610 GCA_049688595.1 Candidatus Nanopelagicales bacterium
TGGTCGCGATGACCGGCGCGACCGTGGCCGAGCTACAGGCCCGGATCGGCCACGCGACGCCGACGATGGCCATGCACTACATGCACGCGATGAGCGGGCGGGACGCGGCTATCGCGCTGGCCATGAGCGCGCTGGCCGCGCCGGTTGAGACGGTCATCAGCAGCGATCTGGAGACGGTCATCAGCAGCGAGGTGGAGACGGTCATCAGCAGCGATCTCGAGGTGGAGACGGTCATCAGCAGCGAGGTGGAGGCAGCAGGGGAGGACTTCACCCTCGTCTGGTGGGGCATCCCCGGTGGCCGCTGGCATTTGGCTGGCGACGCTGGGCGCAGCTACTGCGGGCGCAGGCTTGACCCGCGGGCCCAGCGGCGGGTGCAGGACGAGGCACCGGGGCCGGCGTGCAAGGCGTGCGCGCAGCTACGCGAGCGCCGAGCCTGACCAACTTTGCCAGTGGCAAAGTTGGTGCCCCGGTCGGCGTCGTAGTCCAGGACGATGCCGGCCTTGCGGAGACTCTCCACTGCGATATCCCTCGCGCGAGGGTTATCGAGGCTGTCCCGCTTCCACCGCCCATCGCGGCGTTTCCCCTGTTCCGCCAGCCCGATCGCCGCGGCCATCGCGACCTGTCCCGGACGGGACTGTCAGGGTTCCTTGAAACTCCCGCGAAACTTGCGGGAATGCCGCCCGAGCGGTCGTGCTGCACGCCCAGGGCAAGCGGGTGATTGGGTCGAACGGAAAGCCCCGGTGGGCGCGGGGCTCATGGA
The DNA here is from genome assembly GCA_049688595.1 of Candidatus Nanopelagicales bacterium. Lineage (GTDB taxonomy): Bacteria > Actinomycetota > Actinomycetes > S36-B12 > CAIYMF01 > Prado023. The sequence goes on from JBAVLA010000061.1 coordinate 761, forward strand.
GAGAAATGTTGGATTCCAACACTTCTCCGAACCGGAGGCTCATCGCCGAGCTCGGGCGGGTGGTCGACCACGATCCCGCTGGGCGCGGGGCGCATGGCGGGAGATAAGCCCCTTGGGGGTTTATCTCATGGCTTGATCGCCGAGCTCGGGCGGGTGGTCGACCACGATCCCGCCTCGGTCAGGACATGGAATAGGCGCCACTGTTCCGTGTCCTCGGATACCCCCCGGCCGTACACGTGGCCAGCGGCAGAACGGGGCGGTAGGGGGAGGGACCGAGAGCAGGGGCCCACCCCCGCCCTCGGTCCCGGTCGGTCGGTCGGCGCGTGGGAGGGGAACCGCGGACCGTGTATGCAACGCGATCCCCCTCCCAGCTTCCCGAGCCCGGGCGCGGTCGCCGTACCGCAACCCGGGTCGGAGCTCGAGGGGGCTAGCTGCCCGCGGTCGCTGGCTGGAGCAGGCCCGCGGGACTGCCGCCGGCTCCGGCGGTCACAGGCTTGGCCAGCAGGTAGCCCAGGCGCATCGTCATTCGCAGGGCGGACATGCCCTGCTGGAGCAGGTTCGACACGACCACGCCATCGGCGTCGCTTATCACGCCGGTGTCGAAGATCTGCACCTTGAGGTCCTGACGGATGCCCACGAGGACCTTGGACCAGTCGGCCAGGATCGCGTCCGTGAGCGTGGTCTCGAAGTAGATCGGGTCGGCGTACAGGCACTCCGAGGTCCAAGAGGCGGGGGCGTTGGTCCCGAACAGGATTGCCGCGTCGATGGCTCGGGCGGCCGCCCTGGTCAGGAGCGGCTTGAGCGCTTCCCACACGTTGAACTCGGAGTCTGCAAGGACGCTGTTCGGCAC
>JBAVLA010000062.1:0-4432 GCA_049688595.1 Candidatus Nanopelagicales bacterium
GAGCGAACCACCTTGTCGTGACTCCAACGGTCGCGATAGAAGGCGTCACCTGAGCGGCCACCCTCACGGAAGACGGCGCGGCCGTCGTCGGTCTCGTCCCATTTGGTGAAGTACTTGCCCAGCTTGAGCAGTGCTTCCGCTGCCGGGCCATCGAGGTGCGCACGCCGGGAGGTCATGGCTCATGCTAACCACGATTCCGGAGAAGAACCGAAGTTTTGGTGAGAACTCCCTTCCGGGTGTCAGCCGCCCGCGAAGGGGGGCAGGATGTCCACCCGGGCCTGCTCAGGGATGAGCTGCTCGCCGTCGCGCACGGGGCTGCCGTCCACCAGCACCGAGCAGCAGCCCAGCACGTCAGCCAGCCGCCGGTCGCGCTCACCGAGCAGGGCGAGCAGGGCGCCGGAGGTCAGGTCGCCGGCCTCGAGACGTTCAGCGGTGGTGCCGGCGGCGTCGGCGGCGCCTGCGTAGTAGGTGATCTGCATTCACCCCCCGATCGAGCTCATGTTGCGTGCCGGCTGCTGGAAGCCGGCGCGGCCAATGCCATGCCCGACAGCCTTCTCCCGATGCGCTCCCAACCACAAGTCAGCCAACTCGGCGTCGTCGGCGCCCGCCCGGAGCGCGGTGCGCAGATCGGTTTCGGTGTGGCTGAACAGGCAGTTCCGCAGTTGCCCGTCGGCGGTGAGCCGCGTGCGATCACAGGCTGCGCAGAACGGTGCGGTGACGGACGCGATCACTCCGATCCGACCGGACGGGTGGCAGCCGGACGCATCAACCAGCCAATCCTGCGCCGGCGCTGAGCCCCGCTGCGGGGCTGGGGTGAGTTCATAGTGCCCGCGAAGGGTGGCCAGAATCTCGTCGGCCGGCACCATCCGGCCGCGGTCCCAGCCGTGCCGTGGCCCCAGCGGCATCTGCTCGATGAAGCGCAACCGGTAGCCACGCTGCAGGCAGAACTCGGCCAGCGGAACCACGTCCGCCTCGTTGCTCCCCCGCATGACCACGGTATTCACCTTGATCGGGCGCAACCCGGCTGCCTCGACCGCCGCCAGGCTCGCCAGGACGTCCGTCAGCCGATCTCTGCGAGCAAGGGACGCATAGCGCTGTCGGTCGAGCGAGTCCAAGGAGATGTTCACCCGGTCGAGACCCGCCCGGGCGAGTTCTTCGATGTGTCCATCGAGCCCCACACCGTTCGTGGTCAGGGAAAGTTCAGGCGGCTCGCCTGCATCGGTGCGCAGCGCGGCGGCGCCAGCGATGATCCCAGCCAGACCGCGGCGCAGCAACGGCTCTCCACCAGTGAACCGCACCTTCCTGACCCCCAGCCAGCCGACCGCGACCGCGATCGCCCGGACCACCTCGGCATCGGTGAGGATGTCGGGCGTGGGCAGCCACTGCAGGCCTTCGGCCGGCATGCAATAGCTGCACCGCAGGTTGCAGCGGTCGGTGAGCGAAACCCGCAGGTCGCGGGCCACGCGTCCATGGGCGTCTCGCAGCGTCGCCAGAGGCAGGATTGCTGTCGACAACTCGGCTCCCAACGGCATGGGTGGGCGTTCTGGGGCCACCGTAACCGGGATAGTTCCGATTTTCTAGTGCAAAATCGGCGGGTTGTGGGGGATCATGGGTCCTCCGATCCGAAACGAGGTGGGGTGCGATGACCGACTCTCGCAAGCTTCGCCTTGGGCCGACCCGTGCCGAGGTACTGCACCACCTGCGCGGTGCGGCTGAGCCGGTGCCCGTGAACGAGGTCGCCGCTGCGATCGAACTTCACCCGAACACCACCCGCTTTCACTTGGACGCGCTGGCCGCCGCAGGGCTGGTGCTGCGCACCGTGGAGCACACCGGGCAGCCGGGGCGCCCCAAGGTGCTCTACTCCGCTGCCCATCCGCACCACGGCAGCTACTACCAGGATCTGGCGCAGGTGATGGTGCACCACTTCGCCACCGCGCTGGATGACCAGTCCGACCGTGCCGAGGAGGCTGGCCAGGCCTGGGGTGACCAACTGCGCGTGGACTTCGAGCGAGCCGAGCCGAGCCAGGAACCGCTGGACCGCTTGGTGGACGCGATGGCCGATCTCGGCTACGCCCCTGCGTTGGGGCCGGAGCCTGAGCCGGTTGTCACGCTAACCCCGTGCCCCTATGGTCAGCTCGCTAGCGACCATCCACAGGTGGTGTGTCGGCTCCACCTCGGGCTCGTGCGCGGACTGCTTGGCCCGGATCAGCCCTTGACGGCGGTCTCCATCAAGCCGTGGGCCACGCCGTCGACCTGCCTGCTGCACCTGGCTCGCACCACCGACCCCAGCGCCACGCCGGTTCACGACGTCGAGCGGGCCTCGGATGCGTGACCTGCTGAGCGTCGAGCAGTATCAGGCGGAATTGCTCCGTCTGGTAGAGCCTGACTCTCGGATGGCGGAGTTGCCGCTGCTCGAGGCCGTGGGGCGGGTGCTGGCCAGGGCGGTGGCGAGCACGGTCTGCATCCCGGTGTTCGACAACTCGGCGATGGACGGCTTCGCAGTCCGGTTCGCCGACGTGGCCCAGGTACCCGCCCGGCTCGTGGTGGTGGGTGACGTGCCGGCCGGGAGCGCGGCGGATCCGTCCGCCGGACCGGGGGAGTGCGTACGGATCATGACCGGGGCGGCGTTGCCCGGATTCGCCGACACGGTGGTGCCGGTGGAGGACACCGAGCCGACCGCGGACGGTGTCGTGGTGCAGCGAGCTCCGGCCCGGGCCGGCGCCCACGTCCGCCGCGCCGGTGAGGACGTCGCCGCAGGCGCGCACCTCGCCGATCGCGGTGCCGAACTGACACCGGGGCTGGTCGGCGCATTGGCGGCGGTCGGGATGATCCGCGTACCGGTGCGCCGGCGTCCGGTGGTGGCGGTCTGCGCGACCGGAGACGAACTGGTGCGCGACGGCACACAGCTGCGGCGCGGTCAGATCTATGAGTCCAACACAGCGACGGTGGCCGGAACGCTGGCCCGACACGGGGCATTGGTGGAACGCGCGGACCTGGTCGGCGACCGGCCAGAGGCGCTGATCGATTGGCTGCAGGAGGCCAGCCACGCCTGCGATCTGGTGGTGCTCACCGGTGGCGCCAGCGTCGGGGCGTACGACGTCGTCCGCGATGTGCTCAGCGAGCGCGCGAGCGGGGTCTTTCGGCACGTCCTCGTTCAGCCCGGCAAGCCGCAGGGTTGGGCGGTCTGGCCAGGGGGTACCCCGGTCGTCTCGTTGCCGGGGAACCCGGTCTCGGCGCTGCTGAGCTGCGAGCTGTTCGTCCAGCCCATGCTGGATCGGATTCTCGGCCGCCAACCGCGTCCCTGGCTCACGGCGGCAGCACAGTCCGGCTGGAGCTCACCGCCGGGGCGACGCCAACTGCTGCCGGTGCGACTTCGAACCTCCCCCGAGGGCACCCTGCTCGCCGAACCGGCCCACGCCCGCGGCTCCGCGTCCCACCTGGTCACGGCCCTGGCCATGGCGGACGGCTACGCGATGGTCGCCGAGGCGACCACGGCCGTCGCGGCCGGGGATCGACTGGCGGTGAGGTGGCTGTGATCGGCGAGTTCGACGCGATCGTGCTGGCCGGGGGCCGTGGCTCCCGCCTGGGTGCGCCCAGCAAGCCTGACCTGCAGATTGGTGGCAGGCGCCTGCTGGACATCGCGTTGGCTGCGGTGGCCGCGGCCAGGCAGGTGGTCGTCGTCGGACCCGTTGACGTGCCTGACGGTGTGATCCGCATCCGGGAGGATCCTCCCTTCGGCGGACCGGTGGCCGGCGTGGACGCCGGCTTCGCGGCGCTGACCGGACATGCTCCTTGGACGTTGCTGCTGGCCTGCGACCTGCCCGGCGCCGAGGCGGCGGTGCGGCGGTTGTTGGCGGCCGAGCCTGGAGCGGAGCACGACGGTGCCTGCCTGTTGGACGTCGGCGGGCGCCGTCAATGGCTGCTTGGCTGTTACCGCAGCCAGGCCCTTGCCGGCCGCCTGGCCGATCGGGGCGACCCGCCACTGACCGCGATGTACCGGCTGTTGGAGCCGCTGAACCTACTCGGCGTCGCGGCGCCTGCCGGGTGCGTCGATGACGTCGACACGCCGGCGGACGTCGTCCGCTGGCTCGCCGCCCTGGCGGCGGAGCGATGAAGTTGAGCCCGCTGGTCGAACCCGGACCGGAGCTGTCCGCGTCCGATCGGGAAAGGTTCGCCCGCCACCTCCCCATCCCGGAACTCGGCGAAACCGCCCAGCGCCGGCTGCGGGCCGCCCGGGTGTGCGTGGTGGGGGCCGGTGGTTTGGGCAGCCCTGCCCTGCTCTACCTCGCCGCTGCCGGCGTCGGCACGCTCGGCGTGGTGGACGCAGACGTGGTCGAGCTGGTGAACCTGCAGCGACAAGTGGTCCACAGCACCGGCGGGATCGGTACGCCCAAGGCCCACAGCGCCGCTTCCCGGCTTGCCGAACTGGATC
>JBAVLA010000063.1:0-3085 GCA_049688595.1 Candidatus Nanopelagicales bacterium
CGGCCGGTGCAGCCCACGAGTGAGTTCATGACCATCGGACTGGCGTGCGCGGCGATGAGCAGCGCCGTTCCCGCGACCACGTCGACGTTGGCGGGCACGACCAACGGCTGAGCCACGATGAATGCCAGTCCGTCCGGGAAGACGACGCGACCGCGACTGCCCGTCGATGCCGAGTACGTGCCCGCGTCGGACAGGATCTGGTTGATCTCGGCCGCTGACGCCCCGCACGGGATCGTCCACGTGCCGCCGTCCGCGGCGGATGAATCGACGGTGTCGCTCACAGCTCGGTCTCCTTCGTCCTCATCCGCGCCCGGGCGTCCCTGCACCTCGACCGCGCGTTGCTCGTCCCACGCATTGCTCTTCATCATCGGGCATTCGCCCCCTCCCGGCCGAGCTGGGCCAGGCATGTGGTTCCTCGGGTTCGGCTGGCCCCGCGTGCGGGGGCGCTTCCGTCGGTCTCCCCTGACCTCGGAGTCGGCCGAACCTCGCAGCTGAGTTGTGGCTTATCGGCTGGGCGGTGGTCGCCTGGGGTCAGGGCCCCTGGGGGCGACAGCCGGCGATATCCAACAACTTGGCTGCGAGGTTGCGGTTTCGGGGTCGGCCGCCGTCGTTGCGGTGGCGGGCCATGCCCACCCACGCCTTGATCCAGCCTCCTTCGACGCGGGGCAGGAGGGGCCTGTCGCTCGCGATTCCGAACAGCCCCGCCGACCTCACGTGAACGCCAGCTCCAGGTTCGCCGCTTCAGCGAACATCCGCGCCGTAACCTCGATCGCGACTGGTTGCTGGGCGCCCGCGGCGTTCATCAGGCTGTCCCCGTGGTTGCCCGTGGCCACGCCGGTGTCCGTGGTCACGTCCAGCACGACGAGTGGCGGAGCTGGACGGCTCCTCGCCGCCAGCGTGAAGTCGTTGTCGGTCAGTGCGACGTGCTGGGCCACGACCTGGCCATCGGCGCCGTCGATCACGTTGCCTGACGCCAGGAACGTCGCGTACGACGCGGCCACCACCTTCAGGTCCCCATGGATGAGCTGCCGCAGCGCGCGCAGCATCCCGGCCGACACCAGCAGCCGCCCGAACCGGTTGTCCCGCAGGTGCACGCTGCCCGCCAGGCCGGAGAACCTGGACCCTGCCTTGAGCAGCTCGGCGAGCCGCGCGCGCTCGTCGACGTTCATCGGGTCGCCGCCGGCCCGGCCGTAGAAGCTGATGTTGCCGTAGATCTCGTTGCCCTCGACGATGATCTCTGCCGGCGTCGCCGCTGCCGGGTCGTCCATCCGCTCCTGCCGGTCGTCCCCCGCGCCGATCTCGAGGGCCACCTGGCCCGACTGGGTGGCGAGGGCGGCGATGATGCCCCGGATCGTCTCGGTGAGGTCCCCGAGGTCGCGCTCCGACGACAGGACGGCGCCCAGGTGCCCGAGCCTGGCCAGCAGCCCGGGAGACAGGCCGAGCTGTGCGTCGCGTGCCTTGCGCAGCATCACCGTGGCACCCCTACGGCGCTCGTCGACGGGCATGCCGGCCACCTCCAGGGCGACCTTGCGCACGAGGAGGTCGAGCTCCGGTTCGTCGACCTGGTCCCAGATCTCCACCATCGGGCCCAAGTCGGCGAACAGGTCCCTGAGCCGACCGCCCTCGGCCACCCGGCCCGCGCGGATCACGCACCGGACCACGTGCACCCGGGAGGCGTCGTGTACGCGGACGAGCGCCACCTCCTCGGCGAAGCCCCGCGCATGGACGTCGGCCAGGCTCACCTCGCCGACGCCACGCGCATGCAGCGACGCCTCCCGCTCGAACGCCATCGTCAGCCCGCTCAGGTGCACGGACGCCCACCCGTCGACGAGCAGCCCGCCCTTCACGAACAGACGGGTCCCGCGGCCGCACCCCTTGACCGACAGGTGGAACCGCGGCCCCTCTCGATCGGGCTCTGGAAGCTCCAATCGGCCGACGACGTGGTCGCCCACGGCGAGGCACAGGCACAGGTCGCGTTCGCCCCGGTCGAGCAACGACTTGATGGCCTCCTCGATCGACTCGAACTGGGCACCCGGCCCGACACACACGCAGCACCCTCGACCAGCCGGCCCGGCGGGGGCCTCGACCGCGGCGTTGAACCGGACCACCTGGTGCGGCAGGGCAGTGCCCGCAGTGTCCAGGAGGTGCGCCTCGCACGACTGCGCAGCCAGCGCCGGGTCGAGGCGCCACGTGCAGGTCAGCAGGCCATCGGCATCGGTCGACGACGCGGTGGGGAGCAGCTGGCCGGAGCCGGTGAACGCCACGCGCGCGCCCGCCACGGGATGGGACCCGTTGGTCACCCGGACGCTCAGCGGGGCTGGCAGCTCGGGGAAGCCGGGCGCCGCGGGCCGGGCCTCCTGCCCGTCGCCGCCCACGTACAGCAGGGTCGTCAGCTCCGTGACGGGAGGGAAGAGGTCCCGGCAGTCCCCGACGACGGTGACCTGTGGGGTGCCATCGGCCGCGGTCGCGACGTCCACGACCGCCAGCGGGCACACGTGGTGCGCCACCCCGAAGGGTGGCAGCTCCGCCGCGGCGCCGCCCTCCTGCGGCCACTCGATGTTCCCGGACGCCGGGTCGACGATCGCCGCCCGCGCGGGGAAGTGCCAGTAGTCGCCGCTGACGTAGTCACCGGCCGCGAACCGGACCTGGATGCCGTTCTCCACGTGGATCCAGCCGGTGCCGTCGGCCTGGAACACGATTGCGCGAGCGCCGTCCCAACGGCGGAGCTTGGTATGCCGCTCGGCCGCGACCCCGCTCGCCGTGGTCGCCAGCGGATGGGCGGGCGTGCTCAGGGTCACGACGAGGCGGTCGGTGTCGATGGCCTCGATCCGGCGGAGCTGGCGCGACCGATGCTCGAGCTCGACGGCGTCGTCGCTGAGCTCCACCCACTGCCCCGGGGCGAACCCCAGGACGTCGTCGGGCCCGAGGTCGGACACCGTCAACTCGGCCCCGTCGATGCGCGTGATCGAGGTGACGACCGACCCGTTCTCCCGGGAGACCACCACACTTGCCGCCGCGGGCCGCAGCGCCGCGGACTCGGCCGGCGCCAGTGCCGGGACCGCCGACGTGAGCGTGACGACCGCCC
>JBAVLA010000064.1:0-17211 GCA_049688595.1 Candidatus Nanopelagicales bacterium
GCAGGCGGGTCTTCAGCCGGAGGGCGGACTGATTGTGCAGGATGTGCTCCCACCAGCGGCGCACGACGTACTCGGGGATGAACACCGTGACGATGTCCCGCTCGCTCTGCCGGGCGATCCCCTTGACGTACTCGATCACGGGACCTGTGACGTCGCGGAACGGCGAGTCGACCGTCACGAGGGGGACGGGTATCCCACGAGCCAGCCACTGCTGCTTGAGCTCCTTGGTCCCTTGGCCGTCAAGTTCGACGTGCAGCCCGACGAGAGAGCTGGGGCGGGTGGCGCGGGCATAGGCCAATGCCTGCAGCGAGGGCGCGTTCAGCTTGCTCACCAGCACCACCGCGTGGACACGACTCGGAAGGCGCACCCCGCCATCAGGGGCGGAGAGGCGCGCATCCGTGTGGTCGTAGTGCCGCTTGATCCCAAGCATGAGGGCGACGAACAGCGGTATGGCCACCATCACGATCCAAGCGCCGTGACTGAACTTGGTCGTGATCACGATGACCAGCACCAGGGAGGTCACCAGGGCCCCGACCAGGTTCACGGCGCGCGAGGCCTGGACCCCGCCCCGATCTGCGTTGGGATCACGCAGTTGCCGGGTCCAGTGCCGCACCATGCCGAACTGCGACAGGCTGAACGACAGGAACACTCCGAGGATGTACAGTTGGATGAGCCGCGTCACTGAGGCGTCGAACATCACGATCAGGGCGCCGGCGAAGGCGGCAAGCAGGATGATGCCGTTGCTGAACGCCAGCCGGTCTCCCCGACGGCCGAGCTGGCGGGGCAGGAAGCCGTCCCGGCCCAGCACCGAGGCCATCTGCGGGAACGCGTTGTAGGCAGTGTTGGCCGCCAGGACGAGGACCAGCATCGTGGCGATCTGCAAGACGTAGAACCCGAAGGATCCGGCGCCGAACACCGCGGTGCCGAGCTGGGCGATGACGGTCTGCTGCACGAAGTCCGCGGGCAGGCCCAACTCGGTGGGGTCTTCGGCGTACTTCACCCCAGAGGCCGTGGCCAGCAGGGTGACCCCATAGAACATGGTCACGGCCAGCGCGCCCATCACGACCAGCGTGATTGCGGCGTTGCGGGAGCGGGGCCTGCGGAAGAACGGCACCCCGTTGCTGATCGCCTCTACGCCGGTCAGTGCGGTGCACCCGGACGCGAACGCCCGCAGCACCAAGAAGATCAGGGCGGCGTTGGTCAGGTCGTGGCCGTGCACCGGGTAGTCCGCGCTCTGGGCGGTCACGCCGTCGCCGAACAGCTCCATTGCGAACCCAAGCACGAGCATGATCAGCACTGTGCCGATGAACGCGTACGTGGGCGCGGCGAACACCCTGCCGGATTCCCGGATCCCGCGCAGGTTGATTGCCGTCAGCACCACGACGACGGCCAAGCAGATGGCCATCGTGTGCGGGGCCAGCGCAGGGAACGCCGAGACCAAGTTGGCGATCCCAGACGTCACTGACACCGAGACGGTGAGGATGTAGTCCACCACGAGTGCGGCCGCTGCGACGAGAGCCGGGGTCTGCCCCAGGTTCGCCTTGCTCACTGCGTAGGCCCCACCGCCGCCCGGATAGGCGTAGAGGGTCTTCGAGTACGACGCGACCACGACGACGAGCAGGAACACCACAGCCAACCCCACCCACGGCGTCAAGGTGAGGGCCGCGGCACCACCGATCGCCAGCACCAGCAGGATCTCCTGCGTCGCGTACGCGACCGAGGACAACGGATCCGAGCAGAAGATCGGCAGGGCCAGTCGCTTCGGAAGGGTCGCATGCCCCACCGCATCCGACCCCAGCGGACGACCGACCACCACGCGCTTGAAGACAGCCAACATGCTCCAACCATGCGCCTGGGGGTGGACAGCGCGAAGGAGTCATTGACGCGGCGTTGACGCGCCCGGCAGATCAGGCGCCAGGCGATCGGACGGCTGCTTCACCCAAGCCGGGTCAGGGCGATCCTGATCGATCCCCCGCGCGGCCGGCCAGCCAAAGGGCGAGCATCCCGGTCGCGTAGATGGCCAACGCGCCGACCGCCACGTGCCCAGCCGGGGCGAACCCGCCGACGGCCAAGCGGGACAAGGCGTAGCCGGTGAGCACCGCGCAGACCAGCAGCAGTGTGGACGCGGCAAACCCGGCCCGGCCCAGGCGCGGCGGGCGCGCACGCTCGAAGCGCCCCACGAGCCAGACCACCCCGGCGAGCACGAGCGCCAGCGCCCCGATCCAGAAGACCCGCAACCCCCACCATGGCAGCGAGCCGGCCCGCGGGCCCGGCAGCAGGCCGGTGGCGTGCGCGAGTGCGGCCAGGATGACCACGGGAACCATGTGCCACAGGTACAGAGACATCACCACCCCGTTCCCGCGGACCACCACAGCCCAGACGCGGGGCCGTGCGAGCCAGTGCTGCACGGGGGCCTCGACCAGCAGCACGATTCCGATCTGCGCTGCTGAGTAGGCCAGCAGGGCCAGGTTCGGCGGCCCGGTGTTGGAGGTCGGCTCCCCAGGGACTCCGATCATCCACGGGGGGTAGTCGAAGAGGGCGACCAGTACGAGCAGGGCCAGCCCGCCGCCGGCCAGCAGCGCAATGGGTACCCATCGTCGAGCGAGCGCGCCAGCATGCCAGGCGATCCCGAGGACGAAGCCGGCTCCCGGGGCCAGGAGGTAGCTCACCGGGCCGGCGGCCATGACGTGACCGACCCGCATGAGCACGTCGACCGCTACCACGAGCGCCACGCCGGTCGCGAGCACGAGCCAGCCGGCCCGACACCAGGCGCCGAGCATCGGCACGGCGAGCACGATCAGCAGCAAGTAGACCGGGAGGAACCACAGCTGCAGGGCCACCCCCCACCCAGCTTGGCCAAGCAGCACCGGATCCACCCCGAGCAGGCAGGCGACGGCGGCCAGACACGCCATGATCGCGACGAACCAGCTGGTCGGTCGCAGCAGCCGGACGAGCCGGCCGTGCGTCCAGCCCGGCCACCGGCCGCCCCGGGCACGCCACGACGGCCACGACGCTGCCGCCGCGTAGCCGCCGGCTACGAAGAACATCGGCATGACCTGCAACAGGAGGGTGAGCCAGCGGAAGTAGCCCACCACGGCCAGCGCGCTCTGGCCGACCGGCTGTCCCCGCACGACGATGATCGTCGTGTCCAGCCAGTGGCCGACTACAACCACCAGGATCGCCACCAGCCTGACCAGGTCGACATAGCGGTTGCGCCCACCAGGTTCGACAGACGGAACCGCGCCTTGCGACACCACGCGCCGCTGGTTGGGCTGCGCCGTCCCCGCTGGGCTGGCCCGGCGACGCCTCGACATGCGCGAAGGATGGCAGCCGCAGGGGGCGGTATGTGCATCCTCGGCGAGCTCGCCGCATTCGCTCCATCTGTGGGAGTCTGAACGCAGCAGTGGGCATCCGATGCCAGTGGCCGCCCGCGACCCCGCAGCGACCTCCAGCCCGAAGATCGACCGGCGTGTACACCCGTACGAGAAGGAGAGCCCTGATGCGCAAGCGAATCATCACCTCGACCCCGGCAGAGGGCCAATCCGCCGACGCGTGGCTGGACCTCAGCGACGTTGCCGAGGTGGAGATCACTTCCGAGGACCCCGAGCACCCCATCGAGCATGCCCTGCTACCGTCGGCGGGGGCGGGCTGGCGGGCGGCAGGTCCCGGTCGGCAGACGATCCGGCTCGTCTTCCCAGATCCCCAACCGATCCGCAGGATCCGACTGGAGTTCACGGAGCCCGAGACCGAGCGCACTCAGGAGTTCGTGCTCGGCTGGTCGTCCAGCAGGGAACATCCCGTCGCCGAGATAGTGCGCCAACAGTGGAACTTCAGCCCGGGCGGTGGCATCAGCGAGACCGAGGACCTCCGAGTCGATCTACAGGCAGTCGCCGTGCTCGAGCTCACCATCACCCCGGATGTCAGCGGCGGGGAGGCCCGCGCCACCCTCGCTCGGTTGCGCCTGGCCTGACAGTAGGGCGACGCTGGATCATGCGCGCGTCGCTCGAACCGCACAGGTGCAGCGGCCCGGAGCCGACGCTGCTTGCCGGGAGGCGTCCGTGCGTCCAGTCAGTGCCCGCGTCAGTGGTACGCTTACCGTGGTTGCAGCAGACTTCGCTCGTTCCTCGACGCCCGCGGCGCGATCCGATGGGCGTCGTCGCGTGAAGGGACGTCACCACGGCAGCCCGGGGATCGGCTACCGGTTGGCCCTGAACATCACTGGAAGAGGAACAAGAGCAATGGCACAAGGCACAGTCAAGTGGTTCAACGGCGAGAAGGGCTTCGGCTTCATCGCCCAGGACGGCGGGGGTCCGGACGTCTTCGTCCACTTCTCCGCGATCGTGGCCAACGGCTACCGCTCGCTGGACGAGAACCAGCGAGTCGAGTTCGACATCACGCAGGGCCAGAAGGGCCCGCAGGCGGACAACGTTCGCGCGATCTGATCGCGAAGTTTCGCTGAGGGGGAGGCCGCCACGGGAACGTGGGGACCTCCCCCTCATGCTTCCCAAGCCGGTGTGGGCGGGACCTGGACCGTGCCGTCGGCCACATCGCCGTGCGCTGGGCTCGATGGACTCCTCCAGGCCGCCGTGGGGTCAAGAACGGTCGCCGCTGAACCCAAGTACCCCCATCCTGCCTGTCAGGGGTAGGGTGGAGATCACCCAGGACCTCGTCACGCCGCGCCCAGCCGCGTCAGCCCCGGCGAATATCCGGCCGCCTATCGGCCGAGCTAGGGGATTCATCGTGACCACCTTCTTGACGCGCACCCCCGCCAACCACCTCGGCCGACGGAACCCCGCACGGGCTGGGACCCTCCGCCCATCCGGTCACGGCGCCCTCTGCCGACCCATGCTCGGCAGTCACGCGGACGCGCGCCGTCCGGTGCGGCAATCCTGCCGGCTGCACGGCGTCTCGGCCCGGCTGGCCGGACCCAAGCCCAGCATCTTGCCCTCCCCAGACCACGACGCGGCCGCAGGAGTCCGGCGCAGGCCATCGCTCGAAGGGCCGCCTGTACGCCAGCGTTCGGGTGCTCCGCCTGAAGGCCCACGAGACGAGCGCTCAGGACTACTTGTCCGCCTCGACGCCGACGGCATCTGCCAGTGGGTATCGCGCCTGGCCGGACTCGACATGGGCTGGACAACGGAGTGGAGCGTAGGCCGGAGCATGTCGGACCTCATCCACCCGGACCACCAATGGGACCCGCCCTCGGGATTCGTCCTCGACCTGTGGGACGCACACGTCGACCGTCCCACGCCCTACCGAGCCTCCGATGGCCGTTACCACTGGATGTCGATCACCATCAGCCCCGCGCGCGGCATACCCGGATTCAAACGCACTGGCCTCCTCATCAGGTTCAGCCCGTCACCTCCCGTCCCATACGGCGTCACACACGACGGCGGCACGTGGGGCAGGACCGTTACCCCACATCCCAACCCCCGCAGCCGCCACCGCCGGCCTCCACATGTGCGGGTCGGCACCGCGTCCAGCAGCACCTGAACCTAGGGACGCAGCGCGTCGCCACGGCGCGGGCCGCGATGCTTACGTCGAGCGACTCGGTCACGACGTGGCCCTCGGCCGGCGCGACCTGCACAGCGACGGTTGCGGACTGCACAACCTCGACGACGATCCGTGAATCCCAGCCCGTGGTAAAATTACATCGTCGTCATTGACCCGCTCGAACGACACGTGGCACCACCCTCAGGGTGTTGGCCCCGGGGATGACTCTCGGCCCCGCCTTCTGATTGGCAGCGTTCGTGCTGCGCAGTTCCACCTGTCGCGGAAGGCCCTTCGATGGCCGTCAGTTTCGGCATGCTCACCACTTTTCCGCCCACCCAGTGCGGGCTGGCGACGTTCTCCCAGGCGCTGACGGCCCACCTGATCGCCTCTGGCGCAGGGGTCAGCGTGGTCCGGGTCCTCGATTCCCCCGAAGCAGCCCAGCCGCTGGTCACGCATCAATGGGTCACCGGCGAGCACGGGGGCGAGAAGCGAGCGGCCAGGGCCCTGAACCGCCACGACATCGTCCTGGTCCAGCACGAGTACGGGATCTTCGGAGGCGACGACGGCGCGGACGTCCTGACGGTCCTCGACGACGTCCGGGTTCCTATCGTCACGGTCCTGCACACGGTGCTCACTGCACCCACCCCCAACCAGCGTCGGGTGCTGGCGGACGTGGTCGCGGCATCGTCGGTCGTCGTGACGATGACCCAGACGGCCCGCCGGCGGCTGATCGACGGCTGGGGGGTCGAGCCCGACAAGGTGATCGTCATCGCGCACGGAGCCGAGGCGAACCGCGCCCCCGCCCACGAGGTGGACACCTCCCGATGGGTGGCCGCTGGCCGTGCCGACGACGCCACGGCCCCGGACGGACGTCACCCCAAGCGTCCCAGCATCCTGACCTGGGGCCTGCTTGGCCCGGGCAAGGGGATCGAGTGGGCGGTCGAGGCCATGGCGGAGCTGGCGGACCTCGACCCGCGACCCATGTACCGGATCGTCGGCCAGACCCATCCACGTGTGGTCGAGCACGCCGGCGAGGCCTATCGCGAGGCGCTCATGGCGCAGGTCAGCAGGCTCGGGCTCGATGACCACGTGACATTCGACGGCCGCTACCTCGACGGAGCGAAGCTGCGCGCGATCGTTCGCGCGGCCGACATCATCCTGCTCCCCTACGACTCGCGGGAACAGGTGACCTCCGGTGTGCTCACGGAGGCGGTCGTCGCGGGCAAGCCCGTCGTGTCCACCCGATTCCCGCACGCCGTCGAGCTGCTCTCCGACGGCGCTGGCCTGCTCGTGCCACAGGGCGATGCGCCGGCGATCCGCGGGGCGCTTCGCCGACTTCTCACGCAGCCGCTGCTGGCCGAGGACACCGCACGTGCTGCCCGGGCCCTGGCCCCGACGCTGCTGTGGCCGGCCGTGGCCGCCCAGTACATAGGAGTTGGCCATGAGCTGGCGGCGACGCGCACCCGGTCCGTAGCATGATTCGGTCGAGCACCCCCGCGCCGCGGTTCGAGCACCTGGTGCGCATGACCACCGCCGACGGGATCTTCGAGCACGCCCTGCTCGGGCATCCCCGCCGGGAGCACGGGTACTGCCTCGACGACGTGTCGCGTGCGCTCGTTGTGACCATCCGCCAGCCGAACGCCAGCCCTACGCTGCGGGGCACGGTCCGCGCGTACCTGGCCTTCACCGAACAGGCGCAGGACAGCAGCGGTGCCTTCCGGAACCGGCGGCGCGTGGACGGCTCCTGGTCGGACGCGCCCACGACGGACGACCACTGGGGCCGAGCCCTCTGGTCGGTCGGGACGACGGCGGCACTTGCCCGTGGCAACATCGCCATCCGGGCCGTAGCCGTGGCCGAGCGCGCGATGCGGACGAGGTCCCCCTGGCCCCGGGCGATGGCCTACGCGGCCCTGGGGGCCGCCGAGCTCCTGCGGGCCAAGCCCGGACACGAAGCTGCGCTCCTCCTGCTCAAGGACGCCCGCCACCGGTTGGCAGTGCCCGGCCTCACCGACTCCTGGCGCTGGCCCGAGCCGCGGCTCACGTACGCCAACGCGGTCCTGCCCGAGGCGCTGATCGCAATCGGCGTGGCCCTGGAGGACCATCAAGCATTGGGACAGGGACTCGCCCAGCTCGAGTGGCTGCTGGAGCTGCAGACGCGCGACGGCCACCTCTCGGTGATCCCCGCGGGCGGGTGGGCTCCCCCCGAGCCGCTGCCCGGGTTCGACCAGCAGCCGATCGAGGTGGCGGCACTCACCGAGGCCTGTTGGCGGGCGCATGAGGTCACAGGCGACCCTGCGTGGCTCAACGCAGTGCGCTTGGGGGCCTCCTGGTTCCTCGGGGAGAACGACATCGGCCTTCGCCTCTACGACCACTCGACCGGGGGCTGCGCCGACGGCCTGCACGCCGAGCGAACGAACCGCAACCAAGGAGCCGAGTCGACCCTGGCCGCGCTGTCGACCCTGCAGATCGCCAGACGCGCCGCCCTCGCGGAGGCCGCATGAGCCGCCGGCTCGTCACCCGCACGAGCCACGTCCTGCACCCTGACCCGACTCGGGTGCTCACGACAGTCTTCCTGCCCGGGCAGGAGATGATGACACCCGGGACGTCGCGGGCCACGACAGTCCTCGACCGCGTGCTCGCACTGTCCGACGAGCAGGTCGACCGGACGCTCGAGCGGGCGATCGACTCTTTCGCAAGCCGTCACCGCGACATCGCCGGCATCTTCGACGCACGCTTCCAACTGATCGCCCACCGAGTGGCGGATCCCTCGTCCATGTCCGTGGCCCGCCGGCTGGTCGTGGGTGCCTACTTCAGCCAGGAGTACGCCGTGGAATCCGCGGCGCTGTTCAACCCGTCGATGGTGGCCCACCCGGACCAGTCAACGCTGCCCGTTGGTGCCACTCGGTTCGTGATGAGCGTGCGCGCGGTCGGCGAGGGGCACATGTCCAGCATCGGGTGGCGCACGGGCACCATCGATGTCCACGACCGCCTGGAGTTCGACGAACTCGATGGCCCCCTCGCGCAGGCCCAGACCGTCCCGACGACCTACTCCAAGGCGCAGTTCCAGCACCAGCTCGGACACCGCCTCACCGACGACGACGAGTCGGCCGGGTACGTGCTCGCAGGCCTGCCGGACACCTTCGACCGCTCCGCGCTCGAACGCGCGATGGCCACGTTGAACGGCCAGAGCCTCACTCGCGGACCGCTGTCACCGGCCATCGAGCGACTGGATCACTTGGCTTCGGCCCAGTACACGATCCGCTTTCCCGCGGACTCCTCACTCTGCCAGCGGGTCATCATGCCCGGCGGGCCTGCCGAGGAGCAAGGCCTCGAAGACCTCCGGCTGGTCCGGTTCACTGAGGACGATGGCAGCACCAGCTATCGCGGGACGTATACCGCCTTCGACGGTACTCGGGTCACCCCAGCGCTGCTGCGCACCACCGACTTCCTCACGTTCGACCGGCAGCAGGCCACCGGCCCGGCTTCCCAGAACAAGGGAATGGCCTTGTTCCCGAGGGCCGTGAGCGGGCGGTACCTCGCCCTCTCACGGTGGGATCGGGAGAGCACGAGCCTCGCCGAGTCAGCCGACCTGTCCGACTGGGGCGTCGTCACAACCTTGCAGCAACCGGCCCAGCCGTGGGAGGTCGTGCAGGTGGGCAATTGCGGTTCGCCAATTGAGACGGCAGCGGGATGGCTGGTACTGACCCATGGCGTCGGCCCCATGCGGGAATATGGGATCGGAGCGATGCTGCTGGACCTGAGGGATCCCAGCGTCGTGCTGGGCAGCCTCGAGGAGCCACTGCTCACGCCGACCGAGCATGAGCGGGAGGGTTACGTGCCCAACGTGGTCTACTCGTGCGGAGCCATGCTCCACGGGGACACCATCGTGCTCCCCTACGGGTGCAGCGACTCGTACATCCGGATTGCCCTGGTCGATCTGGAGGGCCTGCTGTCCAGACTCAGCCAATCCCGGCCGCGGCCCACGCCCCAAGCGACCCGGTGACCGACACCTACTTGGGACGATCCGGAGATCTTCACGTCTTCTCCACATATCGCCCCCGGGAGCCACACGAATCGACTCCTACGCTTGTCCCATGAACCATGCGACCCAAGGCGCCGCTCGCGTCCTCGTAGTTGAGGACGAGCCGACGATCAACCAGGCCGTCGCCGATCGGCTGAGGGCTGAGGGGTTCACCGTCGCCCAGGCCCACGATGGCCCGGGCGCGGTCGTTGCCTTCCAGCGACAGCGGCCCGATCTCGTCGTCCTCGATGTGATGCTGCCGGGGTTCGACGGCCTCGAGGTCTGTCGGCGCATCCAGGCGATCCGGCCCGTGCCGGTCCTCATGCTCACGGCGCGCTCCGACGAGACCGACCTGCTCGTCGGGCTCGGCTTGGGCGCCGACGACTACATGACCAAGCCGTTCTCGATGCGGGAGGTAGTCGCACGGGTCCGGGCACTGCTGCGCCGGGTGGAGCGGGCCGCTGCGCTCAACGCCTCGGGCGCCACCCGCATCGAGCGATCCGGGCTCATCATCGACCCGGCGCCGCGGCGGGTCACGGTCGACGGCGACGAGGTGCACCTCACGCCCCTTGAGTTCGACCTGCTGTGCGCGCTCGCCGCCGCGCCGGGAACGGTGCGCACCCGCGAGGTGCTCATGCGCGAGGTGTGGGGGTGGTCAGACACAGCTGGCTCCCGCACGCTCGACAGCCACGTCAAGTCGTTGCGGGCCAAGATCGGTGCCGACCGGGTGCGCACGGTGCATGGGATCGGTTACGCCCTCCAGGTTGGGCCGTGAACACCGAGCGCCCACTGGACGCCGTCTCCTCGATAAGGGTCAAGCTGGGCCTCCTCGTCGGCGTCAGCGTGGTAGTTGCTGTCCTAGTCGCCGAGGTGGGCGACGCGGCGCAGGTCCCGCTGTGGACCAGTGTCCCGGTGACCGTCGCGGCGGCACTGGCCGTCACCCAGTGGCTGGCCCGCGGGATGACCTCGCCGCTGCGGGAGATGACCTCGGCAGCCCGGGCGATGGCCGGCGGGGACTACGGCCTGCGCGTCACGGCTTCCAGCTCCGACGAGGTCGGGGAGCTCGCGCGTGCCTTCAATGCGATGGCCGCTGACCTCGCCACGGCAGACCAGGAGCGCCGCCGGCTCGTCGCCACCGTGTCCCACGAGCTGCGCACCCCGCTGACCGCGCAGCGCGCGCTGCTCGAGAACCTGGTCGACGGGGTCGTCCGACCCGACGACGAGGCCCTCCGAGCGGCGCTGCACCAGTCCGAGCGGCTCAGCGCCCTTGTCACAGACCTGCTGGACCTGTCGCGCATCGATGCCGGGGCGGCCCCCCTGGCCGTCACCGACGTGCGCGTGGCGGACCTGCTGCAGGCGACGGCGTCCGAGACGGCGCTCGGCTCGCGCTCGGTCCGGGTCCGCTACGAGACCCACCCGGCGGAGTTGACCGTGCAGGCGGATCCCGCCCGCCTGGCCCAGCTCGTCGTGAACCTCGTCGACAACGCCATCCGGCACAGCCCGCCGACCGGCGAGGTGATCGTCACCGCCCGCGCGGTCGACGAGGCCTCCTGGTGGCTGCACGTCCGGGACCAGGGCCCCGGCATCCCGGCCGAGCAAGCCGAGCGGGTCTTCGACCGCTTCGGTTCGGGCGAGGACTCGGCCGGCGGCACCGGCCTGGGGCTGGCCATCGCACGGTGGGTCTGCGACCTGCACGGCGGCACCATCAGCGCCCTACCGACCTACCCCCCCAATACCGGCGCACTGCTGCGGGCCAGCCTGCCGCGGCACGTCCGCCCCGAGCGACCCATCCACCTCACGAATGAGAAAGCAATGTCCACGCAGATGCCCCCAGGTCCGGCGTATCCCGCCGCCTACCCCGTCGGATACCACACCGCCCCACCGCCAACGAGCACGACCGCCCCGTCCGGGCCGGGAACCGACCTGCTGGACACCGTCTGGCCCGAGCGCGACCTGCCTCCGCAGCCCATGGTTGCCCTCGGCGCCCTCGCCGTGGGCGCGTGGGCGGCCCTCACCTGGCCCGAGCGCAACATCGGGCTGGCGGTCACGCTGACGATGCTGGCGGCCGGAGCTCTCATGTGGGGCGTCGCCCGGTTCCGTCGCCACCCCTGGACGGTTGCGTGCGCCCTGCTCGCATCCCTCCTGGTGACGACGACGGCGATCCGCGACGCCGGCGGGGTCGTCGCCCTGACCGTCCTCGTCGCCGTGGTGGTCGCTGCGGTCGGCATGGCCCGGGCCCGCACCCCGATCTCGATGCCGCTGAGCGTGGCCGCGTGGCCGCTCTCCGCGCTGCGTGGCCTGCCGCTGCTCGGCCGCACGATCTCCGCGACGCGCAGCGAGACCGCGTTCTGGCCGGTCCTGCGCACCGTCGGCCTGTCCCTGGTCGCACTGTCCCTGTTCGGCGGGCTGTTCGCGACCGGCGACGCCATGTTCGGCTCCTGGGTGAGCGCGTTCATCCCCGACCTGGGCTGGGACAACATCGTCCTGCGCAGCTTCGTCCTCGTCCTCGTCGCCGGGGTCGCCCTCGCCGGCGCCTACTTCGCGCTGAACCCGCCCGCGGTGGCGGATCTCGAACTGCCCCGGGGCCGGGAACATCGCGCGACACAAACCTGGGAGTGGACCGTGCCGGTCGGTCTGGTCGTCCTTCTGTTCGCCGGGTTCCTGGCAGCGCAGGGCATGGCGATGTGGGGCGGGCTGGAGTACCTGCAGCGCACAACCGGCCTCACCTATGCCGAGTACGTCCACCAGGGCTTCGGCCAGCTCACCACCGCCACCTTCCTCACGATCGTCGTCGTAGGGCTCACGATGCGAGTGGCCGCACGGGAGACGCGGCGCGACCGCATCCTGCTCCGCGGACTCCTGGGCACTCTCTGCGTCCTCACTCTCGCCGTCGTCGCCAGCGCCCTCCACCGGATGTCGCTCTACCAGGATGCGCTGGGCTACACGGTGCTCCGGGTGTTCGTCGACGGCTTCGAGCTGTGGCTGGGCCTGATCGTCGTGTTGATGCTCGTCGCCGGCATCCGGCTGTCCGGCAGGTGGCTGGCGCGCGCCATCCTCATCTCCGCCGTGGTCCTCACGACTGCCTTCGCAGCGATGAATCCCCACTCGTGGGTCGCGAGCCGCAACATCGACCGATTCGAGGCGGGCAAGAGCCTCGACGTCCTCTACCTGTCAACCCTCAGCGCAGATGCCACCCCGGTCATCATGGAGCGGCTGCCGGGCGAGATCACCAGCTGCATGTACACGAAGCGGGACACCGCCGACCTGCAGGACGACCCACTGGCTTGGAACCTCGGCCGGAGCCGAGCTCGGTCGGCTCTCGAAGGCAGCCAAGCAGCCGGCACGCACACCGGCCAAGGAGGCTGCTCCAAGGTGCTCACCGACGGATACCGCGGCTGACCCTGGCCGGCGGCACCTTCGTTTCCACCGGCGAACCGCCCATGCTGGGCGGTTCGCCGCTGCTCACCCCCGATCAGCCGCCGATCGCGGCGTGGTAGCTCTGCAGCGAGCGCACCGCCCCGCGCTGCTCCCGGTGCGCGGCGATGCCCCGCGCGGCGGCCAGGGCGGCCGACGTGGTCGTGATGTAAGGCACGCGGTGGGCGATGGCGGCCTTGCGGATGTACGAGTCGTCGAACTCGCTGCCCCGGCCGGCCGGAGTGTTCACCACGAGATGGACCTCGCCGTTGCGGATGGCGTCGTCGAGGTTCGGCCGCCCCTCATGCAGCTTGAGCACGCGGGAGCTTGTGATCCCGTGCTCGGCCAGGAACGCTTGCGTGCCCTGCGTGGCCACGATCCGGAAGCCGAGCGATGCGAACTCCTGCGCGGCGGGCAGCGCCAGCTCCCGGTCTCGCTCGGCGACGGTGATCAGCACGGTCCCCTCGAGCGGCAGCCGCGTGCCGGTCGCCTCCTGCGCCTTGTAGAACGCCAGCCCGAACGAGTCAGCCATGCCGAGCACCTCGCCGGTCGAACGCATCTCAGGACCCAGCAGCGGGTCGACCTCGGGGAACATGTTGAACGGGAACACGGACTCCTTCACCCCGAAGTGCGGGACGGCGCGCCGCTCCAGGCCGAGGTCGGCCAGTTTCTCGCCGAGCATGACGCGGGTGGCCAGCCGGGCCATCTGGATGTCGCACACCTTGGAGACCAGCGGCACGGTGCGCGAGGCCCGCGGGTTGGCCTCGAGGACGTGCACCACGCCGTCGGATATGGCGTACTGCATGTTCATCAGGCCCACGACGCCGAGCTCGATTGCGATCCGGCGCGTGTACTCGTCGATCGTGGCCAGGTGCTCGGCGGGGATGCTCACCGGCGGGATCACGCAAGCCGAATCACCGGAATGGATGCCGGCGTACTCGACGTGCTGCATGACCGCCGGGACGAACGCGTCCGTGCCGTCGCAGATCGCGTCGGCCTCGCACTCCATGGCGTTCTCGAGGAACCGGTCGATCAGGATCGGCCGCTCGGGCGTCACCCCGGTGGCTGCGGCGACGTAGGCGCGCAACATGTCCTCGTCGTGGACGACCTCCATGCCGCGTCCGCCGAGCACGTAGCTCGGACGGACCATCAGCGGGTACCCGATGCGAGCCGCGATCGCGAGGGCGTCGTCCATCGTGGTGGCCATCCCCGACTCCGGCATGGGGATGCCGAGGGAGTCCATGATGCTGCCGAACCGGTCACGGTCCTCCGCCAGGTCTATGGTCTCCGGGCTGGTCCCCACGATGGGCACCCCCGCCTGCTCGAGCTCGCGCGCGATGTTCAGCGGCGTCTGCCCGCCGAACTGGCAGATGACGCCCTCGGGCCGTTCCTTCTGGTAGATCGCGAGCACGTCCTCCACGGTCAGGGGCTCGAAGTAGAGCTTGTCCGAGGTGTCGTAGTCGGTCGAGACGGTCTCGGGGTTGCAGTTGACCATGATCGACTCGTAGCCGAGCTCCCTGAGGGCGAAGGCGGCGTGGACGCAGCAGTAGTCGAACTCGATGCCCTGGCCGATGCGGTTCGGGCCCCCACCGAGCACCATGATCTTGCGCCGGTCCGAGACGGGGACCACGTCGGTGGCGGAAGCGTCGTAGGTCGAGTAGTAGTAGGCCGCGTCCTCCACGCCGCTGACCGGCACCGGCTCGTAGGCGTGGACGATGCCCGCTTCGAGCCGCTGCGCACGCAGCTCCCGCTCCGGCACGCCGAGGATCCGGGCCAGGTACGCGTCGGCGAACCCGTCGCCCTTGGCCCGGGCGAGCAGCTCGTCGGGCAGCCGGCCGCCACGGTGCGCAAGCACCTCCTCCTCGAGCGCGACCAGCTCGGCCATCTGCTCGACGAAGTGCCGCTTGATGAACGTGCGCCGGGTGAGCTCGTCGATGCTCGCGCCCTTGCGCAGCGCCTCGTACATGAGGAACTGTCGCTCGCTCGACGGCTCGGCCAGCCTGGACATCAGATCCTCGAGGTCGAGGGAGTTGAAGTCCTTGGCGAACCCCAGGCCCATCCGGCCGTTCTCCAGCGAGCGGATCGCCTTCTGCAGCGACTCCTTGTAGGTCCGCCCGATCGACATCACCTCGCCGACCGCCCGCATCTGCGTGCCCAGGCGGTCCTCGGCGCCCTTGAACTTCTCGAAGGCCCAGCGCGCGAATTTGACGACGACGTACTGCCCGCCCGGCGTGTAGCGCTCGAGCGTGCCGTCGCGCCAGTAGGGGATCTCGTCCATCGTCAGGCCGCCGGCCAGGCGGCTGGACACCAGCGCGATCGGGAACCCCGTGGCCTTCGAGGCCAGCGCGGAGCTGCGCGAGGTGCGCGGGTTGATCTCGATGACTACCAAGCGATCGGTCTGCGGGTCGTGCGCGAACTGCACGTTCGTCCCACCGATGACCTCGATGGCGTCGACGATCCGGTAGGCATAGTCCTGGAGCCGGGCCTGCAGCTCGTGGGAGATCGTGAGCATCGGGGCGGTGCAGAACGAGTCCCCGGTGTGCACGCCCATCGCATCGACGTTCTCGATGAAGCACACCGTGATCATCTGGCCCTTGGCGTCCCGGACGACCTCGAGCTCCAGCTCCTCCCACCCGAGCACTGATTCCTCCACCAGGATCTGGCCCACGAGGCTGGCCTGGATCCCGCGCGCAGCGATCTCGCGCAGCTCGTCGACGTTGTAGACCAGTCCCCCGCCCGTGCCGCCCATCGTGTATGCGGGCCGGATCACGACTGGGTAGCCGAGCTCGGCGGCGATGACCTCGGCCCGCGCGACCGACTCCACGGTCGTGGATCGGGGCATCTCGACACCCAGGCGATCCATCGTCTGCTTGAACGCCAACCGGTCCTCGCCGCGCTCGATGGCATCAGGTCCCACGCCGATGATCCGCACCCCGTAGCGGTCCAGGACGCCGCTGGTGTGCAGCTCCGAAGACAGGTTCAGCCCGGTCTGGCCCCCGAGGTTCGGCAGCAGGGCGTCCGGTCGGGATTGCGCGATGATCTCGGTCAGCGACTCGAGGTTGAGCGGCTCGATGTAGGTCTCGTCGGCCATGACGGGATCGGTCATGATCGTCGCCGGGTTGCTGTTGACGAGCACGATCCGGTATCCGAGGGCCCGCAGGGCCTTGCACGCCTGGGTCCCCGAGTAGTCGAACTCGCACGCCTGCCCGATCACGATCGGCCCGGAGCCGATGATGAGGACCTTCTCGATGTCGTTGCGTCGTGGCATGGGCACACTATGTCCCCTGCCCGCCGGACGCCCCGCGGTGACCCCGGCAGCCGTGGCCCGCCCGTGGGCCCGCCCGTGGGCCAGCCCGTGGCCTATCGATCCAAGTCTGGTCGCCCTGTCGGGGATCGATCCAACTTCGGGGGGCGCCGGGCCCCGCACATTTGGATCGATCCGCCGGATGTTGGGCGCGTTGGCCGGGCCGCCGCCCGCAGACTCGAGCCGATCCGTGGGGTGGTGGGTCAGCCGACGGTGAACGCCTTCGTGTCCCAGAGGTCCAGGGACTCATCGAGCCCGTTGTCGTTGTACGCGTGGATCACGTACTCCCCAGCCGGCAGCTTGATCGTCGTGCTCGCCTCAGCGAAGCCACCCATCATGGTCGTCACGAACGTGGCTGCCACCTGCTTGTCGCCCTGGAACACGATGATCGGGACGTTGCCCTCCCACCCCGTGCCGTAGACCCTGACCTTCACCGGCGAGCTCACGGTCGCACCCTCGGACGGGGCCAGGATCCATACGTTGGCCAGGGTCTTGAGGGCATTCGCCCGGGAGATCGGCTTCGACCAGTCGACGTGGCCTGATTCTGGAGTGCGGCCATCGACGAGCAGCCGCACGCGCTTCACGGACTTGTCGGCTGCGGTCGCCGTCCAGACCACTTGCTGCACGGCGGCACTCTCGAACGAGGCGCCAAGGGCAGGGAATTCCGACACGTCGACGGTCGCGGTCGAGCCGGACGTCGCCACCGACAGCACCTCGGTGCTCGGCTTCCACAACGAGGTGTAGTCGGGATCCACTGGCGCGACCTGGAACATGTGGGTCAGGGATTCAGTGATCGGGTCCTTGCAGGTCGCGACCCTGGCGAACTCCCGGTACAGCCGAGGGCCGAAGTCCGGCACGTCAGCCGCGTAGTAGATGCCGGCGCTCCTCGTCGGCGTCGAGCAGGCATCGGCGCTCGGGCTGGCCGAACTCGCGGAGGGGCTCGCAGTCGACGCCGACGACGGCTGGCCGGGCGATCCGC
>JBAVLA010000065.1:0-13408 GCA_049688595.1 Candidatus Nanopelagicales bacterium
GCTCGTAGGGACCCACCTCGAGGCCGCCGGCACATAGGACCGCCTTCATGTGGCCCTTGTCCATCGCCGCGGCGGAGGCGAACACGCCCGATCCGACATACGGGATCCCGGCGAGCTCCAGCAGCCCCTGGATGGTGCCGTCCTCGCCCCAGGGTCCGTGCAGCACGGGGAACACGACGTCCACGTCGTGGAGCAGCCCCGTTGCCGACTCACCAGTGCGGACCTCCAGGCCCCGGTGCGTGGGGTCCCCGGACAGCACCACGTGCGTGCCGCTGCGGTCCACCCCGGGCAGCGTCCCGCCAGTGATGCGCAGGCGGGCTGGCTCGTCGCGCTCGACCACCCAGCGGCCCTCGGTCGTGATCCCGATGGGGATCACGTCATAGCGCTCCCGGTCGATGGCCGCCAAGATGCTCCCGGCGCTGATGCAGGAGATCGCATGCTCGCTGCTGCGCCCCCCGAAGATCACCGCGATCCGGATCCTGCGCTGCTCGTCCACGTCGTCGACCCTAGCGCAGCACCAGTCGCGGTCACCCGATTCGAGGACGTGCGCCCTGTTCCGGCTTCGTGTCCCGCGACATGAAGATGCCGAGCATGTCGGCCGGTGACATCCCGTGGTGCACGACCTCGACGACCTGCTCGGTGATCGGCATGTCGACGTCGTGGGACCTCGCCAGCTGCAGGATGGGCAAGCAGGACTTCACGCCCTCGCAGGTCTGCTTGGTCACGGCGATGGTCTCCTCGACCGACAGACCCTTGCCGAGGTTCTCCCCGAAGGTCCGGTTGCGCGACAGCGGCGACTGGCAGGTCGCGATCAGGTCGCCCATGCCGGCCAGGCCGAGGAAGGTCATCGGGTTGGCGCCCAGGGCCACGCCCAGCCGGGACATCTCAGCCAGCCCTCGGGTGATCAGCGACGCCTGCGAGTTCATGCCGTAGCCCAGCCCGACGGCCATCCCGTTCGCCAGGGCGATCACGTTCTTCACCGAGCCGCCGATCTCGGTGCCCACCACGTCGGTGGTCCAATAGGGACGGAAGTACGAAGTGGTGCAGGCGTCCTGCAGGCGGCGGGCGGAGGCCTCGTCCGGGCAGGCCACCGTCGTGGCAGCCGGCGCCCGCTGCGCGATCTCGCGAGCGAGGTTGGGCCCTGATACCACCGCGACGCGCTCCGGCGGGATTCCGCCCTCCTGGGCGATGACCTCGCTCATCCGGCGCATCGTGCCCAGCTCGATGCCCTTCATGAGGGAGACCACCACCGCATCGGGCTCCATGAGGTCGCGCCACGCAGTGAGGTTCGCGGCCAGCGTCTGGGCGGGGATGGCCAGGATGACCAGGGACGCCCCGGCCAGCGCCTCAACAGGATCCCCGGTCGCCCGGATCTGCTCGGGCAGGAGGACCCCCGGGTGGAACATGTCGTTGCGATGCATGGTGTTGATGGACTCCTGGACCTCCGGCTCGCGAGCCCAGAGGATCGGCTCCCCGCCGGCGTCGGACAGGATCATCCCGAACGCCGTGCCCCACGAACCCGCACCCATGACTGCGACCCGGGCCATCAGTCCACCTCCTCGATCTGCTGCGCCGCACGGCGCTCGCGCTCCAAGACCCAATCAAACCGCTGCGGCGGGGCCTTCTCACCACGGAGCACCTCGAGGAGGGCAGTGATGGCGGCCATGAGCCGCTGCGTTCCCTCCTCCAGGACCTCGCGCGTGACCCGCTGGCCGCGCAGGTCGTCGATGTCGAGCGGCGCGCCGGCGATCACCTGCATCTGCTTGGGCGGGAGCAGTCGCAACTGCTTGGCGTAGGGCGCCATCACCTTGTTCGCGCCCCACTGGGCGACTGGGACCACTGGGACCCCCGTCTCCAGAGCCACGCGCAGCGCGCCCGTGCGACCGCGCATCGGCCAGATCCCCGGGTCGCGGGTGATCGTGCCCTCCGGGTACATCACCAGGCACTCCCCCGCCCTGACGGCAGCCTCGGCAGCGGCAAGCGCCCGCGTGGGGTCCGAGTCCCGCTGGACTGGGATCTGCCCGGCGCCCTTGATCAACGTCCCGATGAAGGGGACTTCGAACACCGACTGCTTGCCCATGAACCGCGGCGGCCGGCCGCTGTCGTGCAGGAAGTGGGCGATCACCAGCGGGTCGAACCAGGATATGTGGTTGGGCGCCACGATCATGCCGTCGCCGTGCCGACCGAGGTTCTCCTGCCCCCGCCAGTCCCGTCGGGTCATCGCCAGCATCCACGGACGCAACATCAACTCGGCGGTGCGGTAGGGTACGCCGAGGTGCATGTTCCGGGTCTTGCTCCCCATTTCGGCCTCCCTGGTCCGGCACGTGGGACGGGGCGCCACCTGGTACCGGGCATGGTCCCCGTTCGGGTCAGCGCCCCCAGATCAGCCGGGCGATCGCGGGGGGCGCTCCCTCCGGCGAACTGCAGGTCAACTGGGGGATGGCGCTACTCGCCGGTCTCAGGCGCCTCAGGGGCAACGACTGC
The DNA here is from genome assembly GCA_049688595.1 of Candidatus Nanopelagicales bacterium. Classification (GTDB taxonomy): domain Bacteria; phylum Actinomycetota; class Actinomycetes; order S36-B12; family CAIYMF01; genus Prado023. The sequence goes on from JBAVLA010000065.1 coordinate 2,485, forward strand.
GGGCGCTGCGGCCTCCGCGGGAGCCGCTGCCGGGGCCGCAGGGGCCTTCTTGGCTGGTGTCCGCTTGGCTGGCGCCTTCTTCCCCGGAGCGGCCTTCTTTGCGGTCGCCGTCTTCCTGGGCGCAGCGGCCTTCTTGGCCGGTGCGGCAGCCTTCTCCGGGGCGGCCTTCTTCGCCGGCGCAGGCTTCTTGCCGGTGACCCGGCGGACGACGGTCTCGGCCGCATCCATCACGTCGTCGCCAGCCTCCCTGGCCGCCCTGACGGCTTGCTCCGCCAGCTTCTTCTCCCCGCTGACGAACGCCTTGAAGTCACCGCCGGGACGGAACCTGGGCACGGCCGTGGCCATCTTGCGGATGGCTTCTCCAGTCAACGGGGCGCGATAGGTGCGGGCCGGGCGGGCAGCCTTCTCGAACACACCGAAGCCGCTGATGGACACCTTCTGCCCCTTCGCGACCGCCTCGGTTATGGCGTCGACGACAGCCTGCACGGCCTCGCCCGCGTCCTTCTTGCTGGCGTTGATTCGCGATGCGACCACATCGATCAGTTCGGCCTTGTTCATTCAGGTTCCTCCGCGGATCCCACCGGATCAGGTCCGGATGACGGCAAGTTCCGGAGCCGCCGGGCAGGCCCGGGACCCCGCCGCCAAACGCTACGCGGTTCGCGGGAGGAAAGCGGGACGAGTGCGCTCGAAACGCTCGATGAGTTCGCCACTCTGGAGGGTTATCCCGATGTCGTCCAGACCTTCCAGCAGGCGCCACCGGACGTAGTCGTCGATCTCGAAGGCGGCCACGACGTCCCCGAAGGCCACGTTCGTCGCCTCGAGGTCGACGGTGACGGGGGTCGCAGGGTCGGCCTCGACTGCCGCCCAGAGCTGCTCGATCACCGACTGGTCGACCACCGCGGTCAGCAGGCCGCCCTTGCCCGAGTTCCCGCGGAAGATGTCGGCGAATCGGGAGGAGAGCACGACCTTGAAGCCGTAGTCCTGCAGCGCCCAGACCGCGTGCTCGCGGGAGGATCCCGTGCCGAAGTCCGGGCCGGCGACCAGGATCGTGGCGCCAACGTGCTCGGGACGGTTGAGCACGAACTCCGGATCGGTTCGCCACGCGGCGAACAGGGCGTCCTCGTACCCGTGGCGGGTGATCCGCTTGAGGTACTTGGCCGGGATGATCTGGTCTGTGTCGACGTTGCTGGCCCGCAGCGGCAGCGCGGTACCGGTGTGCGAGGTGAACCTGTCCATCGGGCTTCCTTCCTGGGATGGGCGGATCTAGCGGGCCAGGTCGGCCGGGGAGCTCAGGGTGCCGCGAACCGCCGTGGCAGCGGCGACCTGTGGGGAGACCAGGTGCGTGCGGCCGCCCGGGCCCTGACGGCCCTCGAAGTTGCGGTTCGACGTGGACGCGCTGCGCTCCTTCGGCTTGAGCGTGTCGGGGTTCATCCCCAAGCACATGGAGCAGCCAGCCTCGCGCCATTCCGCGCCTGCGGCGAGGAACACCTCGTCCAGGCCCTCGGCCATCGCCGCCAGGCGGACCCGGACCGAGCCTGGAACCACGAGCATCCGGACCCCATCAGCGACATGCCGCCCGCGCAGGATCTCAGCGGCAGCCCGCAGGTCCTCGATCCGGCCGTTGGTGCAGGAGCCCAGGAACACGGTGTCCACCGCGATCTCCCGCATCGGGGTGCCCGCAACCAGACCCATGTACTCCAGGGCCTTGTGCGCAGCGGCCCGGTCGACCGCGTCGGCGAGGCCCTCGGGATCGGGGACGCTGGCCGACAGCGGCACGCCCTGACCGGGGTTCGTGCCCCAGGTCACGAACGGGCTGAGCTCGCCCGCATCGATGACGACCTCGCTGTCGAACTCGGCGTCGTCATCGGTGACCAGGGTGCGCCAGTAGGCCACGGCAGCATCCCAGTCCGATCCGCTGGGCGCCTTCGGCCGACCCTCGATGTAGGCGAAGGTGGTCTCGTCCGGGGCGATCATCCCGGCGCGTGCGCCGGCCTCGATCGACATGTTGCAGATGGTCATCCGGGCCTCCATGCTCAGCGCCCGGATTGCCGCGCCCCGGTACTCGATCACGTGGCCCTGCCCGCCGCCGGTGCCGATGCGGGCGATGACCGCCAGGATCAGGTCCTTGGCGGTCACCCCCGCGGGCAGCAGTCCGTCCACCGTGATCGCCATGGTCCGGAACGGCTTGAGCGGCAGGGTCTGGGTCGCAAGGACGTGCTCCACCTCCGACGTCCCGATGCCGAACGCGAGCGCGCCGAACGCCCCATGGGTTGAGGTGTGCGAGTCACCGCAAACGATCGTCATCCCGGGCTGGGACAGGCCCAGCTGCGGGCCGACGACGTGGACGATGCCCTGATCGGCACTGCCCAGCGAGTAGATGGGGACGCCGAACTCAGCGGCGTTCCGGCGCAGCGCATCGACCTGCGCGCGCGAGACCGGATCGGCGATCGGCTTGTCGATGTCGATAGTCGGGACGTTGTGGTCCTCGGTGGCCAGGGACAGGTCCGGACGTCGGACCTGGCGCCCCGCGGCGCGCAGCCCGTCGAAGGCCTGCGGGCTGGTCACCTCGTGGACCAGGTGCAGGTCCACGTAGAGCAGGTCCGGCTCGCCCGGGGCGCTGCGCACCACATGGGCGTCCCACACCTTCTCGGCCAGAGTCCTTCCCATCTGCACCCATCTCCCATCCAGGAATTGACGTCTCACATCTTGAAACGGCAATATCACCTTGTGGACGAAGCATACTCCAGCGGAGTGGGTGTCATCGACAAGGCGGCGATGATCCTCGACGCGCTCGAGGGCGGTCCGCTCTCTCTGGCCGGGCTCGTGGCGGCAACCGGGTTCGCACGGCCCACCGCGCACCGCCTGGCCACCGCCCTGGAGCACCATCGGCTGGTCGCGCGGGACATGGCAGGCCGATTCGTGCTCGGGCCCCGACTGCCCGAACTGGCAGCCGCGGCAGGTGAGGACCGCCTCGTCGCAGTGGCGGGCCCCATCCTGGCCCAGATCAGGGACGCATCCGGTGAGAGCGTCCAACTCTACCGCCGGCAGGGCGAGCGCCGGATCTGCGTCGCGGCTGCGGAACGGATGTCCGGCCTGCGCGACACCGTCCCCGTGGGCACGGTGCTGACGATGCAGGCCGGCTCTGCCGCACAGGTGCTGCTGGCCTGGGAGGATCCCGATCGTATCCACGCGGGCCTGCGGGACGCGACCTTCACCGCAGCCACGCTGGCTGGAGTGCGCCGACGAGGCTGGGCCCAGAGCGTCGCCGAGCGCGAGCAGGGCGTGGCATCGGTGAGCGCGCCGGTGCGGGGACCTTCCAACAAGGTCGTGGCAGCGATCTGCGTGTCGGGACCGCTCGAGCGGATGGGCCGGGTGCCCGGCCGCCGGCACAGCAACGCCCTGTTGGCTGCTGCCGCGCGCTTGACGGAGGCACTGCGCCGCGACTGAGGCGGGGATGGGCCGGCAACGAATGAGGGACCCCCGGAGGGGTCCCTCATCACGGCGTAGCCCCGACGGGATTCGAACCCGCGCTACCGCCTTGAGAGGGCGGCGTGCTAGGCCACTACACAACGGGGCCGTGCATTCCGTGCGCAGAGCATTCGCATGCTCTTCGCATTCTGTGCTGCGCCGATACGCTCGACGCTGACGCCGCAGATCCTACCCGTTCGGCAGGATCTGAAACATCACGCTGGGGTACCAGGACTCGAACCTAGACTAACGGAGCCAGAATCCGTTGGGCTGCCAATTACCCCATACCCCAAGGGCAGGATGAATCATACCGGCCAAGTCCGGCAGATCCCAAAACCGGATCCCATCCGCGCAGACCCTCGAATGGGCGTCCCCTCGCCCGGGTCTCATCCCCGAAGCACGGGGTGCGTGTCGAACCGAGCCTCCAGGTCGCGGCCCACCGCATCCATGACCGCCAGCACAGTCCCCTCGAACGTGGTGCTCACGATGACCGGGACCCCATGGCGGTGGCACTGCTCGACGATGTACCCGTCGAGCTCCCGGATCGCGTCCATCCGCTCCAGGTACTCGGTGGGCTTGCGATCCCCGTCGAGGAAGCGCTGGATGAACCGGCCGCGGTGCTCCTGGGTGCTGCCCACCGTGAGCACGTAGGTGAACATCGGGAACTCGGCCTCGACCGGCTGCAGCCCGGGCACGACGTGCACCCCGTTGATCATGACCTGCTGCCCCTCCTTGATGGAGCGTCTGGCCAGCGCCACGGTGCCGTGCTGGACGATGCGGGCCTGCTCCTCGAAGGCGAACAGCAGCCGATTTCCCGAGAGGTTGCTGCGCAGCATCTTCGCTGCGGAGAACGAGCTCTGCGACAGGGCCGGCAACAAGTCGGCGTCCAGGACGCTGCGGATCACCGCGCGGACCTGGTCGGTGCTGATCACCACGGAGATCCCGAGCCGGTCGGCAGCCTCCTGGCTGATCGTGGACTTGCCCACCCCAGAGGAACCACCTATCGCGACGACGAGCGGCTGCCCGGCGGTGCGGACCCAGCGGCGGATCCGCACCCGGCGCTCGGCGTCAGGCTGGCCGTCGGCAAGCAGGACGTCGCTGATCCGGCTGAACACCTCATCGCGACGGACCATCCCCCCGTCGACAGGAGCGCCCTGCGCTGCCCCCGGGTAGGCATCGGTGATGATCCGCACGACGCGGACAGCCGCCTCCTCCGCGGGGTCGGACTCAAGACCGGCCTTCATGATCCAGCGCGCGATCATGCCCTCGGACAGGGGCACCCGGCGGTCGTCGAGGTCCTGCATGAACAGCCTGCCATCGCTCACGGGCCCAAACCTACGCCTGGGCCCATGCCGTTGGCCGCGCTCCCGATGGGCGCCCGTCCCGGTGATCCAGACGAGCGTCCCGATCAGCGCATTCCCGCGGAGGCAGGCCCGGGACGCCCCTGCTGCGACCGCGCGGACTCCGCCTTGTCCTGCCTCCGGCCCAGGGCTGCGTCGATGCGCGCCAGGGTCCGATCCCGACCCAGGAGCTCGATGGACTCGAACAGCGGCGGGGAGACCCGGCGCCCAGTCACCGCGACCCGCAGGGACCCGAACGCCACTTTCGGCTTGAGCCCGAGCCCGTCGACGAGGGCCTGCCTGAGCACGGACTCGATATCGGGAGCCGACCACGCGGACAGGGCAGCCAGCTTCGCCCGGGCCGCAGCCAGGGCCTTGCCCGAGTCCGCGCCGAGCATCTTGGCGTCGGCGGGATCGACGGAGAACCGGTTCTCGGGTACGAACAGGAAGCCGATCATGCCGACTGCCTGCCCCAGCGTCTCCATCCGCTCCTGGATCAGGGGGATGGCTGCGGCCAGGGTCTGCCGATCCGTCGCGGACACGGGCTCGGTCAGGACACCGTGCTTGACCAGCACGTCCTGCACTCGGCCGGCAAGGTCCTCGACGCCCAACGCCCGGACCCAGTCGGCGTTGATGGCGGTGCACTTCTTGAGGTCGAACCGGGCCGGATTCACGCTGACGCGGTCGAGGGAGAACGCAGCGGCCATCTGCTCCTTGCTGAAGAACTCGCGGTCCTCCCCCATCGACCAGCCGAGCAGCGCCAGGTAGTTCAGCAGCCCCTCCGGCAGGTAGCCCTCCTCGCGGTACAGGTTCAGGCTGGACTGCGGGTCCCGCTTGGACAGCTTCTTGTTCCCCTCACCCATCACATAGGGCAGGTGGCCGAAGCGCGGGACCGTGCCATCGGAGACGCCGATCTCGGCCAGTGCGTCGTACAGGGCGATCTGCCTGGGCGTGCTGGAGAGCAGGTCCTCACCCCGAAGCACGTGCGTGATGCGCATCCGTGCGTCGTCGACCGGGTTGACCAGCGTGTAGAGGGGCTCCCCGTTCGCCCTGACCAGCACGAAGTCGGGCACGTGCTCCCCGCCGAAGGAGACCGGACCGCGGACCAGGTCGTCCCAGCCGATCGGAGTTCCCGGCATGCGGAAGCGGAGGGCCGGGGTGCGCCCGCGCTCCCGGAGCTGCGCGACCTGCTGATCGGCCAGGTCGCGGCAGTGGCCGTCGTAGCCGGGCGTGCGGCCCTCACGGCGCGCCCTCTCGCGGCGCTCCTCGAGCTCCTCAGGCGTGCAGAAGCACTCGTAGGCGCGTCCCGCGGCAAGCAGGTCGCGGGCAACCTGGCGGTACACCTCGAGCCGCTGCGACTGCCGGTACGGCCCGTATGCACCGCCGACGCCCGGCCCCTCGTCCCAGTCCAGCCCCAGCCAGCTGAGGGCCGCGACCAGCTGTCGGTAGGACTCCTCGGTGTCGCGCGCGGAGTCGGTGTCCTCGATGCGGAAGACGAAGGTCCCCCCGGTGTGCCGGGCGAAGGCCCAGTTGAACAGCGCAGTGCGAACCATCCCCACGTGGGGGTTGCCGGTCGGGGACGGGCAGAACCGCACCCGCACATCCGGGTTGCTGGCGCGGGGGGGCAGATCGGGGACGTCGAGGACGTCGGGGTACGCACACATGATGGGCGGATTCTAGCGGTGGCGGTGGTGGCCCCCGGGGGGTCGCTGGTGCGCGGACCGCCCGCGGCGACTGTGCTCGGGACAGCTCGACGACGATGGACCGGGCCTTGGTCGCATTGCCGGGGACCTGGCGGATCCGTGGCTCCGAACTGGCCGGGCGAAGTCATCATGGAGCCGGTGATCGAGCAGGCGCCTGAGCTGCGGACATCCGCGTCATGAAGCTCCGCTCAGCGCACCCGATTCACCAGCGTGCCCAGCCCCGCGACCGTCACGGCGACCTCGTCGCCGGGGGCCAGCGGACCGACCCCGGCCGGCGTCCCCGTCAGGATGACGTCCCCGGGAAGCAGCGTCATCACCGCCGAGACTGCCTCGACCAGTGCGGGCACCGAGTGGATCAGGGTGGCCGTCGACTCGCGCTGCGTGGTCACTGCGTTGACCTCGCACTCCACGACCACGTCGGCAGGGTCCAGGTCGGTGTCGATCCACGGACCCAGCGGGCAGAAGGTGTCGAACCCCTTGGCGCGCGTCCACTGCCCATCTAGCCGCTGCAGGTCCCGGGCCGTCACGTCGTTGGCGCACGTGTAGCCCAGGATCACGGAGGCGGCGTCGGCTGCGGCGACGCGGCGGCAGAGCCGGCCGATGACCACCGCCAGCTCGGCCTCGAAATGCACCTCGGTGGACTCCGGGGGCAGGACGATCGCGTCTTCCTGGCCGATGACTGCCGTGGTTGGCTTGAGGAACATCAAGGGTTGCCGGGGCGCCTCCCCGCCCAGCTCGGCGGCGTGGTCGGCGTAGTTCTTGCCGATCCCGATCACCTTGCTGGGCAGGACCGGGGCCAGTAGCCGCACGGCGTCGAGGTCGTGGACGACTCCGGTCGTGGTGATCTGCTGCCCGGGTGCCGCGAACGGATGGCCGGGCAGCTCGAGCACCTCGCCACCCTCGACCACCCCGAACGCCACCGAGCCGGCGTACGAGTAGCGGGCGAGCCTCATGCACCGGCTCCGACCGACTGGGTGACCGGGGTGGCGGCTGCCGCGGGCGCGGCCGGTGCCGAGTTCGCCGGGGCTGGCTCCGCCAGGTCCGGGCTCCCCGGGCTCCCCGGGTTCCCCGGGCTCGCCGGGGCTGGCTCCCCCAGGGCCGGGTTCGCCGGGCCCGGGTTCCCCGGCGCCGCGACGCCGGCCCGCATCAGCCCGTAGTCGATCGCATCCACGATGGCCAGCCACGAGGCGACGATCACGTTCTCGTGGACGCCCACGGTCGACCAGCTGCCCTCGGCGTCATCGGTCTGGATGAGCACCCTCGTGACGGCCGCGGTGCCCTTGGCGCCAGGTACGATCCGGACCTTGTAGTCGACCAGCTCCATGCCGGCCATCTCCGGGTAGATCTGCGACAGCGCGGAGCGCAGCGCGTTGTCCAGCGCGTTGACCGGGCCATTGCCCTCCCCCACGCTGACGATCCGCTGCCCCCCGGCATGGACCTTCACGATCGCCTCGGAGCCCTGGTCGCCGTTGACCCGCGGGGACACGATCGTGCGCCAGGACTCGACGTCGAAGTACCGGCGCCGCTCACCGGCGAGCTCGTCGCGCAGGAGCAGCTCGAAGGAGGCGTCAGCGGCCTCGTACGTCCACCCCTGGGCCTCGCGGGTCTTGATCATCTCCACGACCCGGGCCAGCGCCGCCGGGTCGGAAGCGATGTCCACGCCGAGCTCGCGGCCCTTGAGCTCCACGGTGGCCCGGCCGGCCATCTCCGTGACGAGGATGCGGGTGTCGTTGCCGACCAGCCGGGGGTCGATGTGGCTGTACAGCTCCTCGTTGACCTTCAGCGCAGAGGCATGCAGGCCCGCCTTGTGGGCGAAGCTGGACACGCCCACATAGGCCTGGTGGGTGTTCGGCGGCAGGTTGGCGATCTCGGCCAGCGCATGGCTGATCCGCTTGGCCTCGCGCAGGTTGCCCTCCGGGAGGGCCCTGATCCCCAGCTTCAACTCGAGGCTGGCGACGACGCTGAACAGGTCGGCGTTGCCGGTGCGCTCCCCGTACCCGTTCGCCGTGCACTGCACGTGGGTCACGCCAGCCTCGACAGCGGAAAGGGTGTTGGCCACTGCGCACGACGTGTCGTCCTGGCAGTGGATGCCCAACCGGACTCCGGAACGGTCCAGCACGTCGGTGACGATCCGGTACACCCCCAGCGGGAGCATGCCGCCGTTCGTGTCGCAGAGCACCCCGACGCTCGCGCCCGCGTCGAAAGCAGTCTTCAGCAGGGTGACGCCGTAGTCCGGGTCGTGCTTGTAGCCGTCGAAGAAGTGCTCGCAGTCGACGAAGACCCGGCGGCCGTTGCGCACGAGGAAGTCGACTGTGTCGCGCACCATCGCCAGGTTCTCCTCGTTCGTGGTGCGCAGCGCCTCCTTGACGTGGCGCACGTCGGACTTGGCGACCAGGCAGACGACGGGAGCCTGGGAGTCAAGCAGCGCACGGACCTGCGCGTCGTCGGCGACCTTCAGGCTGGCCTTGCGGGTGGACCCGAAGGCGACGAGCTGGGCATTGGCCAGCTTCAGCTCGCCGGCCGCCGCACGCGCGAAGAACTCGGTGTCCTTGGGCATCGCACCCGGCCACCCGCCTTCGATGAAGCCGACTCCCAGATCGTCGAGCAGGCGGGCCACCGCCAGCTTGTCGCTCACGGAGTATGAGATGCCCTCGCGCTGGGCCCCGTCGCGCAGGGTCGTGTCGAAGACGTGGAATGCGTCGCGGTCCATGGTCCCTCTCCAACGAAAGACCCCCTCGCCATGAGGCGTAGGGGGTCAGCGCGCTGGTGTCTGGTTCTCAGACGTCAACGCGCCTGCCGATAATGATGGCCGGTGCGGTCACGACCCGAATCATGCCACGGCCGCGCGGGCGGCGCCACGCCAACCCATCCGGCGCGTCGCCCACCGCGCGTCGCCCACCGGCGCGTCGCCATCCGGCGCGGATCCCTCCCGCGCGTCGCCCACCGCGCGGCTCCCTCCCGCGCGGCTCCCTCCCGCGCGGCTCCCTCCCGCGCGTCGCCCCGAATCGCTCCAAGAATGAGCGCTCATGACGCCAGAGGACTGGGATCGATCGGCTTGTCGGCCAGAGGACTTGGACCAATTCACGCAGGCCACCCCGCCACGACGGCTGGCACGACGAACCAGGCGGCTGCCCCCTGGGTTCAGGCGATCTGGTGCACCCAGCCGAACCGGTCGGCGGCTCGACCCGTCTGGATGTCCAGGAGGGCGTGGCGCAGTCGCATCGTGATCGGACCGGGCTGCCCGTCGCCGACCACCCACTCGGCGTTGGCGGACTTCACGGATCCGACCGGCGTGACCACGGCGGCGGTCCCGCACGCGAATACTTCGGAGATCTCTCCGCTGGCATTGCCCGCCTGCCACTGCTCGACGGAGATCCGCTCCTCGCTGGCCGGGATCCCCATGCTCTGCGCGAGCTTCAGCAGGGAGTCCCGGGTGACTCCGGGCAGCAGGGTGCCGGTCAGCTGGGGCGTGGCCAGCCGGACCGAGTCGCCCTCGCCGAGGACGAACATGAGGTTCATCCCGCCCATCTCCTCGACCCAGCGACGCTCGATCCCGTCGAGCCAGACCACCTGGTCGCAGCCCTTCTCGGCGGCGTGGGCCTGCGCGATCAGGGAGGCCGCGTAGTTGCCCGAGCACTTGGCCTCGCCGGTGCCGCCCGGCGCCGCCCGGACGAACTCGGTCGACAGCCACACGCTCACCGGCTTCACGCCGCGGGGGAAGTACGCGCCCGCCGGCGAGGCCAGCAGGAGGAAGGTGTAGGCGTTGGCCGGGCGCACGCCGAGCCCTACCTCAGTGGCGAACTGGAACGGCCGCAGGTAGAGCGACTTCTCCGGGTCGTCGCTGACCCAGGCCTCATCGGCCCGGACCAGCGCCTCGACGGAACCCAGGAAGACTTCCTCGGGCAGCGGGGTCATGGCCAGCCTCGTGGCGCTCCGCACGAACCGGACGGCGTTGGCCTCGGGCCGGAAGGTGGCCAGTCGGCCGTCCGCGTGGCGGTAGGCCTTCAGCCCCTCGAAGATGGACTGACCGTAGTGGATGAACATGCTGGCCGGGTCGAGGTCCAGCATTGCGTAGTCGACGAGCTCCGGTTCGCCCCAGCCGGTCGCTGCGGACCAGTCGGCGCGGACCATGTGGTCGGTGAAGTGCCGGCCGAACCCCGGGTTGGCCAGGATGGCCGCTCGCTCGGCGTCGGTGTGCACCGCTCCGCTGGTGCGGTCGGCGACCTTGGTGGCTGCCCGCCCTGTGACCGGATAGAGCTCGATTCCAGCGGCTGACATCTCAGCGGCGGAGCGGTACCAGGTCGTGTCAGCGTCGGTGCTCATGGTGGGCCAGTATCCCCGATCCCTGGCGGTGCCGGTGCAGGTGGCCCGCCCTCAGCCGGCCGCCGCCGACAGCGCGTCGCCGATCTGGCT
>JBAVLA010000066.1:0-11429 GCA_049688595.1 Candidatus Nanopelagicales bacterium
GAGTTCGAACAGCCCTACCTGTACCTGGCGCTCAGCGCGGAGCACGGCTATCCGCTGGAGTCCGGCGCCATGCTGATGACGACCGCGCCAGCCCCTGGGACGGACACGGGGCCCGGCAGCGCGGGTCCGGGCGGTGGCGGGCTGGCCGTGCCGGTGCGCGCGTTCGGCGAGCACGTCGTCGAGGAGCACGTCGCCCACTCGAACGCCCTGCACTCGCACTTCGACGGCCAGCCGTACGTCGTGGGACCCCTCGCCCGGTACTCACTCCACTCGGCGTCGCTGGCTCCGCTGGCCCGTGAGGCAGCCGGTGCCGGCGGCCTGGATGCGACCTGCCGGAACCCGTTCCGCTCGATCATCGTGCGGACGGTGGAGCTGATCCACGCCCTAGACGAGGCGATCCGGATCATCGATGGCTGGCACGGTGCTCCGCTGGCCGCGGTGGACGTGCCGGCCCGCAGCGGTGAGGGGCACGGCGCCACAGAGGCGCCGAGGGGGCTGCTGTACCACCGGTACCGGATCGACGAATCGGGCACGATCCTGGCCGCCCAGATCGTGCCTCCCACCGCACAGAACCAGCCGGCGATCGAGGGTGACCTTCGCGCGTTCGTCCAGGACAACCTCCACCTCTCGCACGAGGAGCTGACCCGCCAGTGCGAGGTCGCGATCCGCACGTACGACCCGTGCATCTCCTGCGCGACCCACTTCCTGGACCTCGACATCGAGCACCTATGAGGCCGTCAGGGCGTGCTCTCGTGGTGGGCCTGGGATCGGTCGACCGAGGCGACGACGCCGTCGGCCCGGTCGTGGCCGCCGCGGTGGGCCAGGCAGTGGCCGCCCGCGGCTTGTCCGGCGTCCACGTGATCGACCATGAGGCCCCGACCGCACTCATCGAGCTCATGGACGACCACGACGTCGTGGTGATCATCGATGCGGTGCGCTCGGGCGCCGCGCCAGGGACCCTCACCGTCCGGCCGGTGGGGCACGACCGGAGTCCACTGCCCGCCCGCACCGACCCAGGTCCGACCGGGACGCATGGTCTGGGACTGGCCGGGGCGATCGAACTGGCCCGCGCCCTGGACCGGCTGCCATCGCGGGTAGTGGTCGTGGGCGTCGAGGCGATCCACTTCGGGCATGGCGCGCCGCTGTCCGCACCGGTGCTCGCAGCTGTCCCGCGCGCCGTCGACGCCGTCCTTGGACTTCTCCGCACAGGCCTGGCCGGCACTCAGCTGCGGTCCCCCTCAGACGCAGACGAGCCACCCCCCTGAACCAGGCGGTCGCCCGCCGCGAGCATCCCCCGGGCGACCTCCGCCTCGGCCATCACGGTGAGGTCCGCCCCCGCATTCCTGAGGTGCTCGGCTTCCGCCGCACTGTGGGCGCGGGCGACGATCCGGATCCCTGGGTTCAGGCGGAGGGCGTCGGCGACCACCTCCGCGGCCTGGAAGCCGTTCGGGATGGCCACGAACAGGGCTGCGGCGCGCTCGATGCCTGCGCCTGCCAGCGCGCCGGAAGCTGCTGCGTTGGTGCCCACCACGGGGATACCCAGGTCCCGGGCCTCAGCCACAGGTCGCTCGCGGTCGTCGACGACGACGCAGGCGATCCCCCGCTCAACGAGGTCGGCCCCGATCGCCCCGCCGACCCGGCCGAAGCCCACGACCACGCAGTGGCCCGACATCTCCTCGAGTCCCGCCGGCTCACCGGTGGCAGCCTGCATGGTTCCCCCACCGATGGAGCGCATGGCCAGCCCGAAGACGGCAGGGTTGAGCATGATGGACACGATCGCGCCGGCGAGGATCAGGCCACGGGCCTCGTCCGGCAGGATGCCCAAGGACACCCCGAGTCCCGCCAAGATGAACGAGAACTCGCCGACCTGGGCCAGGCTGGCCGAGATCGTCAGCGCAGTGGCGTGGTCCAGGCCCATCAGCCGGACCAAGAGGTAGGCCGCCACCGACTTGCCCACCAAGATGATCGCCAGCGTGGCGACCAGGGCCATCGGCTCCTCGAGCACGATCGCTGGGTCGACCAGCATGCCGACGGACACGAAGAACAGGACACTGAAGGCGTCCCGCAGCGGAAGGGACTCCTCCGCGGCTCGATGGCTCAGGTCGGACTCCCCGAGGATGACCCCGGCGAAGAACGCCCCGAGGGCGAACGACACCTGGAAGAGCTCGGCTGCAAGGAACGCCACGCCAAGCGATATCGCCAGGACTCCGAGGGTGAAGAGCTCGCGCGACCCAGTCCCAGCCACCCACTGCAACGCCCACGGGATGACCCGACGGCCGACCACCGCCATGACCACCCCGAACGCGGCCACCTTCAGCACGGTCATCACGAGATGTCCGACCAAGGCCCCGCCATCGCCAGCAAGAACCGGGATCACGACCAGGGCGATGACCATCGCGAGGTCCTCGACGATGAGCCAGCCGATGGCGATGCGTCCGCGCCGTTCCTCGACCAATCGGCGTTCCTGCAGGGCGCGCAGCAGCACGACAGTGCTGGCAACCGACAGGCTCAGGCCGAACACCAGCCCAGCCTGCGTACCCCAGCCCAGGGCCGCCGCCAGGCCCCAGCCCATCGCGGTCGCTGCTGCGATCTGGGCGACCGCTCCGGGCACGGCGATGCCTCGGACCGCCAGCAGGTCTCGGAACGAGAAGTGCAGCCCGACTCCGAACATCAGCAGGATCACGCCGACCTCGGACAGCTCCGCCGCAACTGCCGTGTCGGCGACCAGACCGGGCGTGAACGGACCGATGAGCACCCCGGCCAGCAGGTAGCCGACAGGTGGGGAGATCCCGACCCGGTGGGCCAACGCCCCCAGCAGGAACGCCAGGACGAACCCAGCCACCAGCAGGATCATCAGCGGGCCGACTGTGCCCGGCGCGACGGCTGCCCCTGGGAGCACAGCAGTCTCGGGCAGCGCCCAGGTCACGATCTGCACATGATGACCCTGCCCCATGTCGCCACCCAGCTCAAGCGCGTCCCATCTGGGCGGGCCTGGGGCTGCCCCGCACGTGACCCAGAATGGGGCCATGAGACCGCTGGACCCCCGGCTGCTGCGGCATGCCCGTGCGACCCAGCGGTACCTGGTCGCGGCCGCCGTGATCGGCTCGGTCATTGCCGTCCTCCTGGTCGTGCAGGCCTTCCTGATTGCGAGGGTGGTCACCGCGGCCTTCCAGTCCGGCGCTTCGCTGGCCGACGTCACCGGGCTACTCGGTTGGCTGGTGGGGATCACGCTGGCGCGCGCCGGACTGGTCTGGGGTATGGAGGCAGTGGGACACCGCGCCGCGGCCAGTGCGACCTCACAGCTGCGCCTGGCGGTCGTGGAGCGGGCCCTGCGGCTCGGTCCCGACTACATCGAGGGCCGGGGTGTCGGCGAGCTGACCGCCCTGGTCACGCGCGGCGCCGGGGCGCTCGACGGCTACTTCGCGAACTACTTGCCGCAGCTGGTGCTCGCCGTCGTGGTCCCGCTGACAGCGGGGACCGCGATCCTCACCCAGGATCCCCTCGCGGCCGTGATCGTGGCCCTGACAGTCCCGATCATCCCGGTGTTCATGGTCCTGATCGGCCGCCACACCGAGGCCCGGGTCGACCGGCAGTGGGCAACCCTGGGGGTGCTCTCCGGGCACTTCCTCGACGTCGTCGCCGGGCTGCCGACCCTGAAGGTCTTCAACCGGGCCCAGGCCCAGGCCGAGACGATCCGGCGGATCGGCGACGGGTACCGCGTTGCCACCATGGGCGTGCTGCGTGTGGCATTCCTTTCCTCGCTGGCCCTGGAACTGCTGGCCACGCTCTCCGTCGCGATGATCGCAGTGGCCATCGGCCTGCGCCTGGTCGAGGGCACCATGGAGCTGTCCGCGGGACTGGCCGTGCTGATCATGGCTCCCGAGGTGTACCTGCCACTCCGGCTCGTCGGCGTACATTTCCACGCGGCGGCGGAGGGAGTCGGAGCGGCCGAGCGGATGTTCCAGGTGCTTGAGGCCAAGTCCCGTCCGCCCGGGACGGTCCGCGTCGACGCAGCGACGGCCACAATCCGCGTGCGCGACCTCCGGGTGATCCTTGGTGACCGGGTCGCTATCGACGGTGTCACGCTCGACCTCCGACCCGGCCGGGTGACGGCCCTCATCGGCCCGTCCGGCTGCGGCAAGTCCACTCTCCTGTCGCTCCTGCTGGGACTGGTCGGACCGCCGACGGCAGCGGTCGTCGGCACCATCGAAGTGGCCGACCCCGCCGGCCGGGCAGTGGGCCTCTGGGAGCTGGACCTGCCGGCCTGGCGCGACCAGATCGGCTGGGTCCCACAGTCCCCGACGATGCTGGCCGGGTCGGTCGCGGACAACGTCAGGTTCGGGCGCGCTGGATTCAGCGAGGCCGACCTGGCCGCGGCGCTGCGAGCCGCCGGACTGGACCCGGTCGAGCTGCCCGAGGGTCTGGAGACGCGGATCGCCGAGGGCGGAGCCGGGGTGTCGGTCGGGCAATCCCGCCGGATCGCGGTCGCCCGTGCGCTGCTGGCCGACCCGCGAATGCTCCTCCTGGACGAGCCGACCGCGTCGCTGGACAGCTCGCGCGAGGCCGAGGTGGAAGCGACCGTGGCCAGCCTCCGGGCGCGCGGCCGCACGGTCGTCATCGTGACCCACCGGCGGTCGATGGTCAGCGTCGCCGACGACGTGATCGCCCTCGCGGGGGTGCCGGCGTGAGCAATCGGTCAGCACGCAGTCGGGCCGATCGCTCGCCCCTGCTGCGCCTCTGGCGCCTCGCGGATCCCGACCTCGGCCGTCTGGCCCTGGCAACCCTCCTGGCCACCCTCGCGCTGAGCAGCGCAGTGGGGCTGCTTGTGGTGTCCGCGTGGCTGATCTCCCGAGCCTCCGAGCAGCCGCCGATCATGTACCTGCAGGTGGCGATCGTCGCAGTCCGGGCGTTCGGCCTCAGCCGGGGCGTGTTCCGCTACGCGGAGCGGCTCGTCGGCCATGACACCGGATTCCGCAGCCTGGCCAACGTCCGGGTGCAGGTGTACCGGCGGCTCGAACGGCTGTCTCCGGCGGGCTTGGGCGAGTACCGCCGCGGCGACCTGCTCGCCCGCCTGGTGGGCGACGTCGATTCCTCGGTCGACCTGATCGTCCGGGTCGTCCTACCGGTCGGCTCCGGGCTGGCAGCGGGAACCCTAGCCGTGGCGATCGGGGCTGCCATCCTGCCGGCCGCTGGCGCAGCCCTCCTGGCCCTCCTGCTGATCGCCGGCGCAATCGCCCCCACGATGACCGCCCTGCTGGGAGCTCGGTCACAGCAGCGCCGGGCTGCAGCGGAGGGCCGGCTGAGCTCAAGCGTCGTGGCCAGCCTGGCAGCGGCACCGGACCTGGTCGCCTACAACGGGGTCGAACTCGCGATCCGAGGAGTCTCCGAGGCGGACGCGGAGCTGACCGACCTGAAGCGGCGGACTGCTAGCGCCGCCGGCCTGGGCGCCGCGCTGAGCCAGCTTGCCACCGGCCTGACTGTCGTGGCCTGCCTCGGACTGGGGGTGAGCGCCGTCCGGGCGGGGCGAGTCGACGGGGTCTGGCTGGCGGCACTGGCCCTGATCCCGCTCGCGATGGCCGACGTGCTGTCCGGGATGCCCGCCGCCGCCCTCGCCCGATCGCACGTGGCCGGCGCAGCCGAGCGGATCTGCCAGGTCATCGACTCCCCCGACCCCGTTCCGGCCACTCGATCGGCCACGTCCCCCGGATCGTCGGGCTCCCCCCGATGCTGCGATGGCGCCGACGGGACCGGCCCAGCCCGCACGGACCTGCTGATGGGCGGCGTCTCAGCCTGTTACCCCGCAGCCACCGCGGACACGATCCACGACATCGACCTGGACCTGCCAGCGGGTCGGCACATCGCGATCGTCGGCCCCAGCGGATCGGGCAAGTCGACGGTCGCTGCCGTCCTGCTGCGCCTGCTGGACCACCGCACCGGCCAGTACGGACTCGGTCACGCGGGAACGTTCACCGACGTGAGGGACCTCGGTGAGGAGGCCGTGCGGAAATCGATCGCCGCCATGGACCAGCAGTCGCACCTGTTCGACACGACGATCGAGGAGAACATCCGGCTGGCCAACCGCGACGCCGATGACGCCCGCATCCGTGCGGCGATCGAGCGGGCGGCGCTGGCCGACTGGGTCGACGGGCTGCCTGAGGGCATCCAGACCCGCGTTGGCGCGCACGGCTGGGCGGTGTCCGGTGGGCAGGCCCAGCGGATCGCGCTGGCAAGGGTCCTGGTGACAGACCGCCCGATCGTGGTCCTGGATGAGCCGGGCGAGCACCTCGATCCGGCCACGGCTGACCAGGTGACCGCAGCGGCACTGACTGCGGCGTCGGGCCGCTCGATCGTCCTGATCACCCACCGAATGGCGCACACTGGGGGCTGTGCCGAAGTCATCGAGCTCAAGGGTGGCCGCGTGGTGCGGCGCGGCGCACCAACCGACCTGCACGGGTGGTACCGGGACGCCCTCGCGCGGGAAGCGGGGTCACCGACGGACTGCGTCGGAACCCCGGAGGCGTCACCGGCGATGAGCGCCGACGACCCGAGCGGGGCATCGAATGGCTGATCCGCATGAGCGAGGGTTGTTCAGCGCAGTGGTCGCGGTGGCGGCCGGGCTGGAGCTGGGCGCGACGCTGCGCCGCATCGTGCAGGCAGCCGTGGACCTCGTGGACGCGACCTACGGCGCCCTGGGCGTGCTCGGCCCGGACGGGGACCTGACCGAGTTCGTCCACGTCGGGATCGACCAGGCGACGCAGAACGCGATCGGAGAACTGCCCAAGGGGCGCGGCATCCTCGGCCTGCTGGTCCACCATCCCGTGCCGATCAGGCTCGACGACATGGTCAGCCATCCCTCGGCGGTGGGTTTCCCGCCCGGTCACCCGGTCATGAAGTCGTTCCTCGGAGTCCCGGTGCGGGTCCGCGGCAGGGTGTTCGGGAACCTCTACCTGACGGACAAGCGCGGCGCCGAGGGCTTCAGCACGGCGGACGAGCGCATCGTCACGGCGCTGGCCGCCGCCGCCGGGGTGGCGATCGACAACGCCCGGCTGTACGAGCGCTCCGTCATGCGCGAGCGGTGGCAGGCCGCGGTCGCCCAGATGCACGGCGCGGTCCTGGGGGGTGCCGACGCGGGCGAGGTCCTCACGATCGCCGTGACCACCGCAGCCGAGCTCGTCAGCGCGCGGGCGGGGATCGTGGCGCTTCCCTCTCCCGCCGGAGGGCTGCGCGTTGAGATCGTCGTGACAGACCGGGGGGCGGTGCGGCCGACGTCCCGCTGGCAGGTGCTCACCCCCGAGGAGTCGGCCGACACCTCCGGCCTGGCCGGTTGGAAGGGGGCGACGCCGCACCCCGAGGGTCCGATCGCTCGATGCTTCGCCTCCGGCGAGCCGACCGATGGGGTGGAGCTGCTGGCGGACGTGCCGGGGTGGGATCACGTCCCGATCGTCGCCATGCCGCTGCGGACGCCGGAGGAGGTTCTGGGCGTGCTGGCGCTCGTGCCTCGCCGGGGCCCGGCGCTGAGCTCAGACAATCGGGACCTGGCCTCCAGCTGCTCAGGCCAGGCCGCACTCGCGCTCATCCTGGCCCGTGGCCGGCGGGAGCAGGAGCGCCTCGTCCTGCTCGAGGAGCGCGACAGGATCGCCCGCGACCTGCATGACCTGGTGATACAGCGGCTGTTCGCGACCGGGATCTCCCTGTCGGGGGCGAGCCGGGTACCGGGGACCCCCCGGCCCGTGGTCGACCGGCTCACCGCCGCCGTGGACGCCCTGGACACGACCGTCAAGGAGATCCGGGCCACCATCTTCGAGCTTCACCAACCAGTTGGGCCAGCCCACGGGGGGCTGCGCGGGCGCATCCTCGAGGAGGCCGCGGCGGCTGCGGTGCTGCTCGGGCAGGCGCCGGCCACGCGGTTCTCCGGCACCGTGGACTCCTCGGTCGACGACGCGCTGGCTGCCGACCTGGTCGGCGCGTTCCGGGAGGCGCTGGCCAACGTGGCCAAGCATGCCCACGCCAATCGGGTCGAGGTCCTCCTGGCGGTTGAGGATTCGACGGTCCTGCTGCAGGTGACCGACGACGGGGTCGGCGTCCCCGATCAACTCAGCCGTCGATCCGGGCTGCTGAACCTGGCGGAGCGGGCAGCCCGGTACGGCGGCACTTGCAGCCTCACTGCGCGGCCTGGCGGCGGTTCGGTCCTCAGCTGGCAGGTACCGCTGCCCTGATCGACTGACGCGCCAGTTCGACCACCCAGGCCAGTGCTCCCTGAAAGCGCCGCCCAACCGATTCCCGAGGGCCGGATCGCCCTGGCGCGCTCAGCCCGCGATCGGGGACGACGGGTCGATCAGATCAGACGTGGACCTCGTCCAGCGAGCCGTGCTCCGGGTCAACGATGTCCTCGGCGCTGATCCGCTTGCGGAACACCCAGTAGGTCCACGACTGGTAGCCCAGCACGACCGGCACGAACAGCACGGCCACCCACGTCATGATCGTCAGCGTGTAGTGGGTGGACGACGCGTTGGTCGTCGTCAGCGCCGGCTCGCCGCCGCTGACGTTGGGCAGCACGTGCGGGAAGAGCATCCCGAACAGCGCGACCACGGCCATCGCGATCGTCGCGGCGCTGAACGTGAAGGCCCACCCCTCGAAGCGCTGCCGGTGCATGGCCATCGCCACCAGCCAGGCGGCGGCCGCCAGCAGCACCGGGATCCAGGTCCAGCCCTTGTCCGAGTAGACCAGCTGCGCCCACAGCAGGTAGGCCACCGCGAGCACGGTGGCAACTGCCCCCGTCCGCATCCCCACCTTGTGGGCGCCGTCCCGGATGGACCCGTGGGTCTTCAGCGACAGGAAGATCGCACCGTGGGTCAGGAAGACCGCGAGGAACGTGACCCCGCCCAGGAGCGCGAACGGGTTGAGCAGGTTGAAGAAGCCGCCCGCGTACTCGATGTTGCCGTTGACCACCTCCAGCGGAACGCCCCGGACGATGTTCGCGAAGGCCACGCCCCAGAGCAGCGCGGGGACGAACGATCCGAACACGATGGCCGCGTCCCAGCGAGCACGCCATGTGGGCTCACCGCGCTTGCTCCGGTACTCGAAGGCGACCCCGCGCAGGATCAGGCCCAGCAGGATCAGGAACAGGGGGAGGTAGAACCCGCTGAACAGCGTGGCATACCACTCGGGGAAGGCCGCGAAGGTGGCCCCGCCGGCGACCAGCACCCAGACCTCGTTGCCGTCCCACAGCGGGCCGAGCGTGGTGATCATGGCTCGGCGCTCGGCTTCAGTGCGGCCGAGCACGGGCAGCAGCATCCCCACGCCGAAGTCGAAGCCCTCGAGGACGAAGTACCCGATCCAGAGCACGGCGATCAGGATGAACCACAGCGTCGTCAGTTCCATGTCAGCTCCTCGCCGTCAGTAGGAGATCGTCAGCGGGGCGTCAGGCGTCCGGTCGGCGAACGGGTCCGCGACGATCTCCGGCGGCCCCTGTCGCACGGCCCGAACGATCAATCCCACCTCGACCACCGCGAGCACGCCGTACAGGAGCGTGAAACCGATCAACGTGCTGGCCACCTGCCAGACCGGCACCGTGGGTGAGACCCCGGCGAAGGTCGGCATCAGCCCGAACACTATCCACGGCTGGCGGCCCATCTCGGTGAAGATCCAGCCGAAGCTCATGGCGAACACGGGGAGCAGCGGAACTGCGATGGCCATCCGCAACCCCCACTTCCCCCGGGGCCCGCGATCCCGCCGGTAGGCCCACAGCGCCCAGACCGCGTACAGGGCGGCCAGCATCCCAACTCCGATCATCAGCCGGAATGTCCAGTAGGTCACGGGGATGTTCGGGGCGAAGTCCTCGATCCCGGTGTCGGCGTAGACCTGCCGGTACTGCTCGTTGAGGTTGTTGACGCCCTCCACCTTGCCGTTCCAGTCCCCGGTGGCCAACCACGACAGCAGCCGCGGCACGGTGATCGCGAAGACCTCCTCCGAGCCATCCAGAGTCCCGATCGTGAGCAGCGAGAAGTCAGCCGGCTGGGACGTCTCGTACAGGGCCTCCGCCGCCGCCATCTTCATTGGCTGCTGCTCGGTCATGATCTTGCCGTCGATGTCGCCGGAGATCGTGACGGCCGCGGCAGCTACCAGAGTCGTGACCAGGCCCAGGCGCATCGTGGCCCGGGCCATGTCCGCCGCGCGGTCCCGGATCAGCAGCCAGATCGAGATGCCCGCCACCAGGGACCCCGCCACCATGAACGACGAGGCAAGCGTGTGCACAAAGGCGATCACGGCTGTGTTCTGCGTGAGCACCTGGAAGAAGTCTGTGAGCTCGGCCCGACCGGTGACCGGGTTGTACTGGTAGCCGACGGGGTGCTGCATCCAGGAGTTCGCGGCCAGGATGAAGTACGCCGACAGCATTGTTCCCAGAGACGCCAGCCAGATCGTGGCCAGGTGCAGGCCCTTGGGCAGTCGGTCCCAGCCGAAGATCCACAGCCCCAGGAAGGTCGACTCGAGGAAGAAGGCCAGCAAGCCCTCGACCGCCAGCGGGGCACCGAATATGTCCCCGACGAACCGCGAGTAGTCGCTCCAGTTCATGCCGAACTGGAACTCCTGCACGATGCCGGTGACAACGCCCATCGCGAAGTTGATCAGGAAGATCTTGCCGAAGAACTTCGTGGCGCGAAGCCACATGTCATTGCCGGTGCGGACCCAGGCAGTCTGCATGATGGCCACGAGCCAGCACAGGCCCAGCGTGATCGGGACGAAGAAGAAGTGGTAGACGGTCGTGATGGCGAACTGCCATCGGGCGAGGTCCAGTGCGTCCATGGGAGTCCCGTCTGTGCTGACCGGCCGGAGCAGCCCGATCAGCGCCAGCCTTCCACCGCCCGCGTGCGGTTCAACTGCGCAACGCCACACCATCCCGGGACCAAGGTCCCGACTTCTTGAGGGACTTCCGGCGGCGACGCGGAACCCCGCCCATGCCGACGCGAGGGCAATGCCCAGCCGGCGATGCTCTGGGTGGCCATTGCCGAATCCTGCCACGGCCCGCATGGCCGTTTCCCACTAGCCTGCGAGCATGACGTTGCGCGCGCGCCTACTCACCGCGATGGGCGTGTCTGTGGTGATCATCATCCTGATCGGAGCACAACTGGTCGTCCAGTACACCCAGACGAGCAACACGCTGGAGGCAGTGGTCAGCACTCTGGCTCCGGCCCGGACCGCGGTAGCCGACCTGGACTCCGACATCGACAACATGGAGCGGCGCCTGCGGATCTACGTCGCCTCCGGCACGAACGGCTACCGGGTGCTCGGCGACGCGGCCGTCACCTCCGCCCGGTCGAACGTGGACACGCTGCGCCAGCTCCTCTCGGACCACCCGGCATTCCCTGGCCTGATCGAAGAGGTGGACGACAGCTTCACCGCCTGGCTGGAGACGGTGCGCACCCCGGCGC
>JBAVLA010000067.1:0-8254 GCA_049688595.1 Candidatus Nanopelagicales bacterium
ATCCTCGGCCATGTCCGCGATCGAGTACCCCGGCGGCATGTCACGCTTGCGGTTCACCCACCAGCACGTGTAGCCCGCCTGCGCGAAGGGGCGGAGCACGACCGGCAGCAAGGCGACGCGCAGCCCGATCGGGAACCCGATGCCGGGACCGCCGACGATCCAAAGCAACGTCTTGGGACCGGCACCCCAGCGGATGTAGGCCATCGCGTTGGGGAACATACCGGTGACCGGCCTCGAAGGTCCTGGCAGGATGCCGGCGGACCGGGCCCACGCGGCACCTGCAGCGGTCCCACCGGCCACGAGCGCGAGCATCATGCCCCGTCGCATGCAGCCACCGTAGGGCGCCCAACGAACCCGATGGCTGTTGGCGAGACTCCGTGCCGCGGTCAGTGGTCCATCGCTTCGATCCCGAGCTCGGGGATAGTCCGGTACGACCGGACCTGATTTCGCTGTAGTTGTCGCTGCTGCGGTGATCCACACTGGTCGGGTGACTCGGGCTGATCGACTCAGTGCCCTGGATGCGATCTTCCTGCCGATGGAGACTGACACCCAGTCGCTGCACATGGGTTCGGTGCTGATCCTCGAGGGCCCGGCACCGGACCCGGCGGTGTTCCGGGAGCACGTCGTGTCGAGGCTGGCGGGTGTGCCGATCCATCGCCGCAAGGTGCTTAGGATGCCGATGGATCTGGGCCGACCGATCTGGGTCGACGCCGCGGACTTCGACCCGGCCGACCAGGTGCACCATGCTGCGCTGGATGCTCCGGGTGATCAAGCGCAGCTGCAGGCTCTGGTGGCGCGGATCATGGTGCCGCGCCTGGATCCCGACCGGCCGCTGTGGCAGATGTGGCATGTCGATGGCCTGCCGGGTGGGCGGTGGGCCGTGGTCGCCAAGGCGCACCACACGATGGTGGACGGGCAGTCGGGATCCGATCTGGTCCAGTCGCTGCTGACGTCCGTGCCGCAGGGCGCGCCGGCACGGTACGCGGTAAGCGCCGCCCGCCCCGAGCCGTCGCTGGTCGCCCTCGCCGGGGATCTGGTCGCCTGGCTGGTGCTCCTGCCGTACCGGGCGGTCCGGCTGCTGGTGCGCGCGTTGCGGGCGCCGCGCGAGGCTCGACGGCGGGTCGCTCAGGTCCGATTCGGGTTGGCCCAGGTGATCCGGCCCGACCTGCCGCCCTCGATCCTCACCGGCCCGCTGAGCTCGCGCAGGATCTGGGGGTGGACCGGTGCGGACCTGGCCGGCGTGGTGCAGGTCACCCGCCGGGCGCGCTGCACCGTGAACGACGTGTTCCTCGCCGTGCTGGCGGGCGGCTTCCGCCGGTACCTGCTGGATCGGGGGGAACCGCTGGATGCGATGGTGCTCCGGGCGATCGTGCCGGTGTCGCGCAGGCTGCCCGGACAGCCCGTGCGGCCGGGGAACCTGGCCTCGGCGATGTTCGTGGAGCTGCCTGTCGACGTGGCCGACCCAGCGGGGCGGTTGGCTGCTGTAGCGGCGCGGACGGCCGAGCAGAAGTCCCGCGAGGTGGCCGACGCGACAGCGGCAGTCGTCCGAATGGCTGATCACATCCCGGCGGCCTTGTTCGCCCGGGGGGCCCGTAGGTACGGGCGATCGGGTCAGGGTCGGGTCAACGTGGTCGCCTCCAACGTCCCGGGCCCGTCGCATGTTCAGTACCTGGCCGGCCGGCGGCTGCTCGAGTTGGTGCCCTACATCCCCACAGCCCAGCAGATCCGGGCCACCGCCGCGATGGTCTCCTACGCCGGCCGAGTCACGATCGGCATCACCGCGGATGCCGATGCCCTGCTCGACGTCGATCGTCTAATCGCCGCTGTCGGACAGGAGATCGGTGATTTCGTGGCCCAGTTCAGCCACACCGGGCCCGAGCCGTAGGGCCGCCCACCGGGGCAGCGTCCCGCTCCTACGACGCCATACCTGAGCGCAGCCTGTTCAGGCGTCGGTCCACAGGTCGCCGGCGATGGGGTGGCCGGCGTGGCTGGTCCTCCCAGGAGCGGGGGTCCTCGATGGGTTCCACGTGGGTGCTCACCGTGGTGTCGGGCAGGGCGTCGCGGATGCGCAACTCGATCTTCTCAACCAGGTCATGGTCCTGCGCGACGCTCCATGCTCCTGGGACGAGCACATGCATCGAGACGAACCGGTGCCGCCCGGACTCGCGGGTCTGCAGGGCGTGGAACTTGATGTCGTCGCTCTGGTACTCGCCCAGGATCGCTGCGATCAGTTCGTTCTCCTCCTTCGGAAGGGGCCGCGTCGAGAAGGCCACGGAAGGAGGTGCCGATCAGCTTCACCCCGGTGAACACGATGTTCAGCGCGACCGCCATGGTGATGACCGGGTCCATCCGCAGCATCCGGTGACCGCGACCATCAGGACCGCGACGATCAGCCCCGCGCCGGCGATCGCGGCCGGGCAGGGTTACGGCAGCCCGGTGCGCCGTCAGCTCGCTGCGGGTGGGGAGGTGGTGGCATTGCCGGTTGGCGTGCGGGCGAGGTCGAAGATCGCGGTGGCGAGGGTGGCCAGGTCCGCAACGGGAGTCTCGGTGAGCCCGGTGCCGGCTCTGATGCGTGGTTCGAATGCGACCCAGCCCATGACGAGCGCGGCGACGGCTCCGACGGCGACCTCGGGGCTCAGCGGGGGGAACGTGGGGGTCGGCTGGGGCTGCCCGGCTGCCTGTCGGGCGTCGATGTCGGTGCGCAGGGCGTCCAGGAGCAGTGCCATGACCGGCGCCCGGTCGGCGTTGCGAGCCGCCCCGTCGGCTGTGAGCAGGGAGTGGGTGAGCACCAGGAGGCTGTCCCGCCGACGCAGCAGGGTCTCGATGAGTTGCTCGAGGCCCCCCAATGCGCCTGCCGGGTTCGGCCTGGTGAACGCGAGCACCTCGTTGACGGTTCGGTCGAGGACTGCTCGTTCGAGGTCCTGCTTGCTGCCGATGTGCCGGTAGATCATGGTGTGCGCCATACCGGCCCTCGCGGCGATCTCGCGGACCGAGATGTCGGTGATCGGCCGGGTGGCCATGAGCTCGGTGGCGGCGTCGAGGATGGCTTCCCGTCTGGTGTCCGCGTCTGAGCGCCCAGGGGGTTGGGGGGTGGGCCTGGCGGATCGCCAGGTCTCGATGTCGCTGCGCAGCCACAGGTTGGTGCGACCCCTGCCCCGAGTGACCGCTGGCGGGGGGAAGTCTGCGTACCGGCGTCGGTAGGTCGACACACTGTGTCGATGGGTCAGGCCGAGAAGGTCGGCCACCTGGCTGCTGTCGAGCAGGTCGTCGGAGTCGATGGAGGCCACCGCCCCAAGTCAACCTAGTTAGACACGATGTTGCCACTCGTGACCGCGTCCTTCCCGCACGGTGGAACCGTTGGGCGGCGAGGGGCCTCAGCCCGACGCTGGTGACCGGGCGTCCATCCGTGCCATCCAGGGGATGACCTCCTCGGCGAGGCGCCCGGTGCGCAGGGCGGCGGCCATGAACCGCATGGGGCGGTCGACGTGGGCGAAGAACGCCTTGTAGCTGGGGCACAGGTAGTGCAGGCCGGACTCACCGTCGGGGGTAGTGGTGAACCGGTCCTTGGGGCAGCCGCCGTGGCAGGCGAACCGGACCGTGCAGCTGCGGCAGTAGGCGGGCAGCGCGTCGACCTTGGCCTGGCCGAAGGAGACCTGCTGCGGTGAACTGAGGAGTTGCAGCATCGGGGTATCGGTGATATTGCCCAGCAGGTGCTCGGGCTCGACGAAGTGGTCGCACGAGTACAGGTCGCCGTTGTGCTCCAGGGCGACGGCGGCGCCGCAGGTGCGGGCGTGCACGCACATGCCGCCCGGCACGTCGAGGTAGCTGGCCAGGGTGGTGTCGAACAGCTGCACGAACACCCGGCCGACGTCGCGGCGGACCCATTCGTCGAACACCGCCGACAGGAACGCCCCGTACCCGCCCGGGCTCACCGACCGGTCGGTCACCTGGTCCCCAGTGGGGATGCCGCCCGGGGCTGGCCGCTCGACGATCGGGATGAACTGGATGAACTCGGCGCCCAGGTCGTCGCGCAGGAACCGGTACACCTCCAGGGCGTGGTCCTCGTTCGCGGAGTTGATCGTCGTCAGGGCATTCCACCGCACCCCGTGGGATTGCAGTGCGCGCAGCCCACGGACCACCCGGTCGGAGGTCGGCTTGCCGCCCTTGTCCCGCCGGTAGGCGTCGTGCAGGTGACCGGGGCCGTCTATGGACACCCCGACGAGGAAGTCATGCTCAGCCAGGAACGACGCCCATTCATCGTCGATGAGGGTGGCGTTGGTCTGGATCGAGTGCTCGATCACCTGCCCCGGCCGCCGGTGCCGCTCGACCAGGTCGAGCACGTGCCGGTAGAAGTCCAGGCCCATCATCGTCGGCTCGCCACCTTGCCAGGCGATGGTCACCTCAGGGGTCCGGTGGGCGGCCAGCAGTTGGGCGATGTAGGCCTCCAGCACCGGCTCGGTCATCCGGAACGTGCTGCCGGGGTAGAGCTCCTCCTTGGCCAAGAAGAAGCAGTAGTCGCAGTCCAGGTTGCAGATCGCCCCGGTTGGCTTGGCCAGAACGTGGAACGACGCCGGTGCCCGACGTGAGCGGGCGGCAGCGGCGTGGCCGGGGGCGATGTCGTCGGTGGGCACTCCCGCATTCTCGCAGCCGGACCTGCCGAGGGTGGGGCGCTGGTCCACCAAGCGCGACTGGCTGCGGCGGAGGATGGGGGCAGGCGTCTGGTCGCTGGGGATCGCGATCGGACGCGGAGTAGGGTAGCGAATGGTTCACCCTGTCGAACTCGCTGTCATCGAGGAGAGTCATGGCCATCACCACCTACCCCACGGGGACCCCGTTCCCGGGGGTCATCGGTCGCACGACCGACACGTCCAGCCCAGCCTGGCCGGAGGCCCCGCGCCCGCCTCAGGGCGCTCCCAACGTGGTGTTCTTCGTCCTCGATGACGTCGGCTTCGGTCAGTTGTCGCCGTTCGGCGGCCTGGTGGAGACCCCGGTGCTCGACAGCCTCGCGGCCGAGGGCCTGCGCTACACCAATGTGCACACCACGGCCCTGTGCTCCCCGTCGCGTGGGGCCATCCTGACGGGGCGGAACCACCATTCCCTGGGGTTGGCGTGCATCACCGAGGCGGCCACCGGGTACCCGGGGTACAACGGTGTCCTGCCCTTCGACCGGGGGATGCTCTCGGAGATGCTGCTGCCGCTGGGCTACAACACGTTCTGCGTGGGCAAGTGGCACCTGACCCCGGCCGAGCACACGACCGCGGCCGGCCCGTTCGACCGGTGGCCCCTGGGGCGGGGGTTCGAGCGGTACTACGGGTTCCTGGGTGGGGAGACCAACCAGTGGTACCCCGAGCTGACCTACGACAACCACGAGGTCGAGCAGCCCGCGCTGCCCGAGGACGGCTACCACCTGAGCGCGGACCTGGCCGACAAGGCCATCGAGTTCATCAAGGACGCGCACACCACCGCCCCGGACAAGCCGTTCTTCCTCTACTACGCCACCGGGGCCGGGCACGCCCCGCACCACGTGCCCAAGGAGTGGGCCGACAAGTACAAGGGCCAGTTCGACTCCGGGTGGGACGAGTACCGCCAGATCGTCCACCAGCGCCAGATCGACATGGGGATCATCCCCGCGGGCACCGCGCTGTCGGCGCACGACCCCGACGTGCCTGCGTGGGAGTCGCTGTCCGCCGACGAGAAGCGGCTGTACTCCCGGTTCATGGAGGTGTACGCCGGGTTCGTCACGTACACCGACCACCACTTCGGGCGGATCCTGGACTTCCTGGCCGAGATCGGTGAGCGGGACAACACCCTGGTCATCGTCGTGTCGGACAACGGGGCCAGCTCCGAGGGTGGGCCGGTCGGGTCCCTCAACGAGATGTTCTTCTTCAACAACGCCCCCGAATCCCTTGAGGACAACCTGGCGATGATCGACCAGCTCGGCGGGGTCGAGACGTGCAACCACTACCCGTGGGGCTGGACCAACGCGGGCAACACCCCGTTCCGGCGGTGGAAGCGGGAGACCTACCGGGGTGGCACGACCGACCCCTGCATCGTGTCCTGGCCGGCGCAGATCACCGACGCCGGCGGGCAGCTGCGCTCCCAGTACGCCCACGTCATCGACTTCGTCCCCACAGTGCTGGAAGCCCTCGGCGTGCAGCCACCCGAGGCGATCCGCGGCGTCGCCCAGGAGCCCATCGAGGGCGTCAGCTTCGCCCATACGTTCGCCGACGGCGCCGCCCCGAGCCGGCATGCGACCCAGTACTTCGAGATGATGGGCCACCGCGCGATCTACCACGACGGGTGGCGCGCGGTCTGCCCGTGGCCCGGCCCGAGCTTCACCGAGGCCGCCGAGCGGGGCCTGCGGTTCGGCTCCCCGATCACGGCCGACGGCCTGGCCACCCTCGAGGCGAATGGGTGGGAGCTCTACGACCTCACCGAGGACTGGGCCGAGACCCGCAACGTGGCCGCCGAGCACCCCGACAGGCTCGCCGAGCTCGTTGAGCGGTGGTGGGCCGAGGCCGAGAAGTACCAGGTCCTGCCCCTCGACGGTGATGTGCTGTACCGGCTGGCCATCGAGAAGCCGTCGATCGCCGGGCCCCGGGAGCAGTTCGTGTTCTACCCCGGTGGGGCGTCGGTGCCGTTCACCGCCACCCCGAAGACCTACAACCGCCCGTGGAGCATCACCGCCGACGTCGTCATCCCCGACGGCGGGGCGCAGGGGGTCCTGCTGGCCAACGGCGGGCGGACCGGCGGGTACACGTTCTTCGTCAAGGACGGGCACCTGCACTTCCTCTACAATTGGCTGGGCCGTGACCGGTTCTGGCTGAAATCCCCCGACGTGCTGCCCACCGGCCAGGCACAGCTGCGCTACGAGTTCGAACCCACCGGGGCACCCGACCCCAGCCTCGGGCATGGCGTGCCCGCCCGCGGGCAGCTGTATGTCAACGGAGACCTCGTCGCCAGCATCGACATGCCGTTCTCGGTGCTGCGCATGTTCGGCACCCAGGGCCTGACCTGCGGCTACGACGGCGGCGAGCCGGCGGCACCCGAGGAGTACACCGGTGCGTTCCCGTTCACCGGCACCATCGAGCGGGTCACCCTCGACCTGTCCGGGGAGCTGATCGCCGACACCGAGGCCGACCTGCGGGTCGCCATGATGATGCAGTAGCAGAGGGCCGCCCGATGGCGAAGGTCCCCTGGGGCCGGGAGACCATGGCCGGCCTGGCCGGGGCGATCGGGTCCGTGCCCGACGGGATGGCCACCGCCGTGCTGGCCGGGGCCAACCCGATGGCCGGGCTGTACGCGTCGTTCGCCGGGCCGGCGGCCGGTGGGCTGCTGCAGTCGACCACGGTCATGGTGGTGGCCACCACCTCGGCGGCGGCCGTGACCACCGCCGAGGTGATGAACGCCGGGCCGGCCGACCCGATCCGGACGCTGGCGACCCTGACGATCCTGGCCGGCGCGTTCATGCTGCTGGCCACCCGGTTGGGGTTCGCCAAGTTGATGCGGTTCGTGTCCGCCTCAGTCATGGGCGGGTTCATGTTCGGCGTCGGCCTGATCCTCATCCTGGGCCAGCTCGCCGACGCCACCGGGGTCACCACCAGCGGCGGGTCCACCCTGGAGAAGGCGCTGAACACGCTGCGCCAGTGGCAGTCCTTCGACCGGGCCTCGATGCTCACCGCCGGCGCGGCCATCGCCATCAGCATCGTCCTGGGCCGCGGGAAGCTGGTCGCCCTGGCCCCGCTGATCGCGATCGTGATCCCCACCATCGTCCTGGCCGTGACCGATGGTGCGGTTGCGACCGTGGAATCGACCTCTGGCGCCATTGCGGTCGGCCTGCCGCCAGTGGTCCTGCCCGACCCGACCCTGGTCTCACCCAGCCTGCTCGCCGCCGCGGCGGCCCTGACGATCGTCGTCCTGGTCCAGGCCGCTGGCGTCGGGGCGGCCTACCCCAACACCGACGGAACCGCCAACAGCGTGACCCGCGACTTCTACGCCCAAGGCGGATCCAACCTCGCCTCGGGCCTGGTCGGCGGCATCCCCGTGGGGGGCAGCGTCGGCCAGACCGCGTTCAACGTGATGGCCGGCGGGCGCACCCGGTGGGCGGTGATCCTCAGCGGACTGTGGATGCTGGTCTTCGTCATCGCCCTGGGACCCGTTCTGTCCGCGGTGCTGATCCCCGCGCTGGCGGGGCTGCTGATCCTGGCTGGCTTCGGATCGCTGAAGTCCCGGGCGCTGACCCGCTCCTAGCAGA
>JBAVLA010000068.1:0-2929 GCA_049688595.1 Candidatus Nanopelagicales bacterium
TGCCGTGCGGCCTCGCGAACGGCGTGCACCAACTCGGCCCGGGCGTCGCGAACCGCCTCGTCGCTGCGCCGGGCCACCTCCGCCAAGTCCACCACCACAGGTAGACGATAGCAGGTACTATACAGGCTCGAAGCCGCGTCACTCCGGCACATCCCCACCCGCCCCACATCGCCGCGTAACGCGCTGCGCCCGGGGCTTGTGGTGCCGCCGGCATCGCCGATGGCCCCACGGACCGATGCCGTGGACAACGACCTGGTCCGTGTCGTCGTTGTGCCGGGCGCGGGCCACTGCGTTCGCCGCGACCAGCCCGACGGGTACCACCACGCGCTCGACGCCATCCTCGTGGAGGTCACCTGAGCCAGGTTGGACGTGCGAACGGCAGTGGCCGAACGGCCCCGACCACCGGTAGCTGACGACCCCTCCCTCGGGCATGGTCACGGATCAGGCGTACCGATCGGGCGTGATGGACGGTCGGAACCGATCGATACAGCTGGGCGGGAGCGCGTTCAGGGCCTCGACGAAAGGCGCGCTCAGCGTAGGCGCCGATCCGATACGCGTGCCACGGGTCGCCAGCGGCAGCTGGCTGCCGTGGGACGTTGGCCTCTGGTGGTCACGGCGTACGGGGGCAGACTGGAACTGGGCAAGCAGTGCCCAGTTCGGCTTGGGAAGGGGGTCACGATGTCTACCGTTACGCCGGCCGCCCCAGCGACCAGTCCGGCACGGAGGAACTTGATCCGTGCGTGGGTGTCCTTGGGGCTGATGGTGCCGGGCTTCGTCGGGCTGACGGCGTTCGGTACATGGGCCCAGGCCGAGGACGCGCCCATACTTGCGCCGGTGATGACCGCGGTGATGTACGCCCTGTTGGCGGCCTTCGCGGCGGGCGCCGTGTGGTTCGGTGTGCAGGCGTTCAGGTTGGGCAGGCGCGTGGGCCTGGTGCCGGTGATCCTGGCCGGCCTTCCCACCGCCTTCTACCTGCTGCTGTGGCTCGCTGACCTTCTGAACGGGGACAAGCCTCTCGGGGGCTGACCCGTGGCGGCCGCTGGCCGAGGCTTGATGCCTGCGGCGACGGCCGTGGTGGGTGTTGACCTGCGCGGTGAGCGCGCCGCCTTGAGGAGGGCCCGTCGAGCCGGGCCTGTCAGGGGCACCCCCCGAGGGGCTGTCCCGATGCGCGAATCCAGGCGAAGGAGGAGCGGGTGGTGCGTGGAATAGCGGGCAGCCAGCGGCCGGCGGCCGGTGATGTGGCCTGAGTCGGCAGGTGGGTGGTGGGCGATCGGCCTGGCGGCGGTCGGGCTGGGGTCATGGATTGTGCTCCCCATCATCACGCTCACCTTGCGGACCAGGTACCCGGTGACCGACACGTGGGTGATGCCGGTGATCGGCGCGGTCATGGTCGGGGTCGCGGCCGCGGTGAATGTGCTGTGCCTCTGGCAGTGGGATCGGTCCCCGCTCAACGTGGCCGCCACGGCCGTCACGGTGCCCGCGGCCTTGGGCGCGGCCGCGATCCTGCTCGCCTCGTCCGGGGACCGATGACTGACCCCACCCGGTCGCAGTTCACGACCCGGACCGGTCGCGCCTGTCGATCACCGGTAGTAGCGCCAGTCAGCAGCGGCGTGTCCGCGACTACCCGATCTGCTCGACGAACTGGGTGATCTTCGCCTCATAGCCCGCCGGGTCGACGTTCCAGGACAACGGGTGGTCGGCGCCCTGGACGACGACGTAGTCGCCGTCTTGGCCCGACCCGGTGGTCATGAACCGGTCGTTGACCGCCGGTGGGATGGTCCGATCCGCGCTGCCTTGGAAGGTCAGCAGGGGGACGTCGATCAGTCCGGCGGTGTCCGTGTAGTCGATCGCCGAGAAGTCCACGCCGAAGCGCAGCGAAGTCAGCCACTGGGCCGACTCCTCCAGGGATCCCGGGATCGGCAGGCCGCCCACGGGGAGGGTCCGGAACTCGGCAGCCTCGTCGATGATGTCCTCCAGGCTGGTCGCCGGAGTGTCTAGGATCACAGCGTCGACCTGGTCGGCCAGGGTGCTGGTGGCCAGGAACCCCAGCGTGGCTGCACCGCCTTGGCTCATGCCCCCCAGCAGGAGCGTCTGGGCGCCTTTGTCCAGCACATGCCCGACCGCTGCCTCGAGCTCGTCCCATTCGGTGACCCCGTAGTGCAGCATCCCGTCCTCGGCGGGCGGTGCGCCAGCGTCACCGGCGACTGTCGCGAACAGCAGGTTGTAGCCGCCCGCCTGTAGCGGGCGGGCCATCCGCAGCATGTCCTGCCGATCGCCGCTCTTGCCGTGAGTCAGCACCGCCCACTTGTCGGATCCAGCGACGGTCACCTCCCAGGCGGGGAACGCCTCCCCTGCCGGTGTCGTGATCGTGACGTCGGCTGCATCCAGCCCGGCCGATTCGGGGGTGAGCCAGACCGAGGGGGTGAGCCGGTACGAATCGCCAACAGCCGGGGGTTCGCCCACGACGTCCAGAACGGGCATGGTGCGTGTCCCGTCCGTCGCCACGGTCGCCGGGCCCACCACGATCACGGATCCGTCGTCAAGCGTGAGGCCCATCACGGCGAGATCGAACTTCGTCTCGTCGCGGTGCTCCTCGCCGGGCAGGACCGTGATCGTGGCCCCTTCGAACGCCTGCACCGTTCCCCGCCACAGCCCCTCGGGGTTGAACGGGTTGGCCTTCAGGGCATCCGAGTACACGATGCTCGAGAAGTACCAGCCGCCGGCGATGTAGAACAGGCCCACGAGCAGGGCCCCGATGATGAGCAGGATCCATGGCCACCTGCGATGCCGTCGAGTCTCACCCACGACTCCACTGTCCCGCGCGGAGGAGCTGCCAGCCAGAGCCATTCGGCCCTCGCGCCGCGGGCTTGGTCGGCGCTCGATAGCAGGTTCTAGGGTGGGCAAGAGCGGAAACGGTCATGGGGTAGGT
>JBAVLA010000069.1:0-7376 GCA_049688595.1 Candidatus Nanopelagicales bacterium
CGTTGCCGCGTCCGTGACAGCACCCGGGCGGTCATCCTCGCTGCCGCCAGGTTGAACTGTCGGCTCGGGAAGCGCCTCCGCCTGCGCGAGCCGCCGCCGGGCCAGCCCCGCCAGGGCAGCTCCGGCAACCGCCGCGGCTGCGGCCAGGGTCAGGCCGAACGCTGACCCGCCGGTGTCGATCAGGGCGCCGGCCGCGGCCGCGGCGCCGGCGAAACCGACCTGGATGCCCGAGATGGCCACCGCCAGGGATTCGGTCAACCGCGCCCGGGGCATGGCTCGCTCGATGATCTGCAGCACCCCGATGAGCACCGCCGAGACGCCCAGGCCGGCGGTGAAGATTCCGAGGGCGAAGGCTCGCGGGCCGTCGATGGTCGGCATGAGAGCCGTGGCGCTGGCCAGGATCACCCCGCCGACGAGGATCTGGCTGGACAGCCGCCAGTTGCCGCCGGTGCGAGTGCCCAGGTACAGGCCGGTGAGCCCGCTTCCCAGCGCGAAGGAACCGAGCAGCAGGCCGGTGGCCGGCACCACGGCGCGCTCCTGGGCGAACGCGACGGTGGCCACCTCGACCGCGCCGAACACCGCGCCCATGAGGGCCATGAGCAGAGTCAGCGTCCGCAGCGCACCGGATCGCCAGATCGGCGGCCCGGCGCGTCCGGCGCGCGCCGTTGGGGCGGGTTGCGTGCGCCGCAGCGCTGCGAGAGTCAGCGACCCGGAGGCCGTCATCAGCAACCCGGCCGCGATCGCAGACGACGGCGCGATGCCGACCGCGAGGGCCGTGGCCAGCGGGGGTCCGAGCACGAACGCGACCTCGTCGAGCATCGACTCGAAGGCGAACGCCGATGACAGCTCCTGGGGATCCTGTGCGACACCCGCCCAGCGTGAGCGGACCATCGCCCCCAGGTTCGGCCCGGTCAGGCCCGCCAGCGCTGCCAGCGCCAGCCACAGGGCGGTCGGGGTGCCGGCCAGCACGGCGGCGGTCAGCGCCGCGACCGTCAGGATGTGTGCGCCGACGAGCGGGGGGATCGCCCGGTGCTGGCCGACCCGGTCGGCCAGTCGTGCCCCGAGAGGCCCGCCGACCGCGCCGGACAGCGTCGATGCTGCCACGACCGCGCCAGCGGTGGCGTACGAGCCGGTCTCGGCGACGACAAGAAGCGTCAGGGCCAAGCCCATCATCGACATGGGGAAGCGCCCGACGAACGCCGAAGCGCTCATCGCAAACGCTCCGGGGTGCCCGAATATCGCCCGGAAGGCCTGCATCCCGGTCCTCCCCTTCATCCCCTCTGGAACCCCGAGTCGGGGACAGTGAATGCAGGGTCGGCGGTCACCCCGCGCCGGGCACGTCCGGCTGGGGCCCCGCGCCGACGTTGCCGTAGCGATGGGCTGTGACGCACACGCTCTGCTCGCGCATCCAGCGAGGACCCTCGACCGCGACGCTGGCCGCGATCGGGCGACGATCCACGCTCACCCCAACGTCCAAGCCCACGAGCGCGATGTCGCCTGCGTCCTCCGATGACAGCCAGCGCACGCGGCCGACCTCGCCGGCGGCAACCCGCGCCCGGGCCCGATCCACTGGCTCGACCGCGGTTTCGCCGCCCCTTGGGATCGCGCTGCTCACGATCAGGCGGGTGCCCGTGCGGGCCGCCAGCCGGCGCACGGACTCCAGATCCGCCTCGCGCGTCTCGGCGCCGACCCGCACCAGCACGGGCTTGGGCAGTGGCCGGAACCGCAGCAGGTTCCGCTCGACGGTCAGCCCGGCCAGATCGCGGACCACGCCGCCGGTGCTGTGCCACCAGGCCTCGATCTCGGCCCGGCCCAGCGCCCCGGGTGCGGGGGCCCAGTCGCGAAGGCAGGCGACGTAGTTCTCCCCGCCGGCCTTCGCAGTCGGGCCGACCGCTGACTTCTTCCATCCGCCGAAGGGCTGCCGGTTCACGATCGCCCCGGTCGTTCCGCGGTTCACGTAGGCGTTGCCGGCCTCGACCCGGTCGATCCACGTCTCGCACTCCGCTGCATCGAGGGCGTGGATGCCCGCGGTCAAACCGAACTCGACAGCGTTCTGCCACTCGATCGCGGTGTCCAGGTCCGGGGCGCGCATCACGCCCAAGACCGGGCCGAACCACTCGGTGAGGTGGCTCCAGGAGCCGGGCTGGACGCCGATCTTGACCCCGGGGCTCCAGAGCCGCCGCGAGTCGTCGAGCTGCCTGGGCTCGACGAGCCACGACTCGCCGGGCTCCAACGTTGTCACCGCCCGCTCCAGCGGCCCCTCGACAGGCCGGATCACAGGACCGATCGCCGTGCTCGGCTCAGTGCTTGGCCCCGTGACCAGCGTCATGACGGCGTCCCGGAGCTGCCGGAAGAACGCCGGGTTGTCATGGATCGGTGCCTCCACGATCGCCAGGCTGGCCGCCGAGCACTTCTGCCCGGCGTGGCTGAACGCCGAGTGGACCAGGTCCTTCACGGCCGCGTCGAGGTCGGCAGTCGCCGAGATGACCAAGGAGTTCTTGCCGGAGGTCTCGCCCAGCAGCCGCAGGTCGGGTCGCCACGAAGTGAAGAGCCGCGCCGTCTGCCACGAGCCGGTCAGGATCACCGCGTTGACCCCGGGATGGGTGATGAGGTGCCGGCCGACCGCGTCGTCGCGGGTGGGCACGAACTGCAGGACGTCGCGATGCACGCCGGCCTGCCAGAGCTGCTGCACCATGAGCCAGGCGGTGGCGACCGTTTCCGGGGCGGGCTTGAGGATGACAGCGTTCCCGGCCGCCAGCGCCGCGAGCACGCCGCCCGACGGGATCGCATATGGGAAGTTCCACGGTGGCACGACTGCGACCACGCCCACCGGGGAGCTCTCGGCGGGCCCGCTCAACGAGAGGATGGCGCAGCGCCCGTAGAACCGTGCGAAGTCGATCGCCTCGGCCACCTCGGGGATCCCCTCGGCGATGGTCTTCCCGGCGTCCAGGGACATCGCGGCGAGCACGTCGTGGCGCTGCTCGGACATGATCCGGGCGGCATCCCAGAGGATGCGGGCCCGGTCGTGGGGTCCACGGGCCTCCCAGCCGGCGACGGCCCGCTGGGCGACCTCGACCGCCTCGTCCACGAGCTCCCGCGTCGCGACCGTGTAGCCGTACCAGGCAGGCCCGTCCGAGCTGGGGTTCCACCCGTCCTCGACGCCACCGTGGTGCTCGACCCCGTTGACCACCACTGGGATGGCCCGGCCCCAGCCGGGGGAGTGCCGGTTGAGCGCGGCCTCGATCTCGGCCCGCTCCTCCGGGCGGGTCACGTCGGTCTCCGACTCGTTGACGAACTGCTCATCCGTGACCGGCTCGGTGCCGAACGTGCGGTAGGGCCCATGCCGGCGCGACTCGGCCGAGACTGTGTACCGGGCCGCGACTGCCACCCGGAAGCGGCGCTCCTGCTCGACGAACGACGGGGACCCGACGGTCAGGTCGAACGACGCCCGCAGGAAGTTCTCCGCAGCCGTGTTCTCGTCGAGACGCCGGACCAGGTACGCCACCGCGGAGGCGAAGTCATCGGCTGTGGTGACCGGCGCGTACAGCAGAACGCTGCCCACATCGCGGGTGACGGCCAACGCCTCGGCGTTGGCCATGCCCTCGAGCATCTCGACGTCCACCTGCTGGGCAACCCCCCGCATCGCAGCCACCTCCAGCGACCACGCCAGGTCGAACAGGTTGTGGCTGGCGATCCCGATTCGCACTGCGTCGGCGTTCTCCGCGCGCAGCGCGCAGTCCACGAGGCGCTTCCATGAGGCGTCCACATCGGCCTTGGACCCGTACGGCGCCGGCGTCCAGCCGTGGATCTGCGCCTCCGCAGTCTCCATCGCCAGGTTCGCGCCCTTGACGATGCGCACCTTGATCGGGGCGCCCCCCGCAGCCCGGCGGCGCTTCGCCCAGGCGATGAGTCCCTGGAATGCGGCGTGGCACTCGGGCAGGTACGCCTGCAGGACGATGCCTGCCGACACCGACCGGAACTCCTCCTCGTCGAGGACCTGCGTGAACGCGTCGATGGTCGGGAACAGGTCCCGGTACTCCTCCATGTCGAGGTTGACGAAGGTCGGCGGGGTGGTCGCGGTCGCTGCTCGAAGGAGCCGGCGCAGCCGCTCGACGACGCGGGCCACCGAGCCCTCGTGGTCGTAGGAGCTCAGCTGCGCTGCGATCGAGGAGATCTTCACAGAGACGCAGGTGACTTCCGGGCGCCCGAGCATCTCGACCACTCGGTCGAGGCGGTTGCCGGCTTCTGCCTCGCCGAGGACGGCCTCGCCCAGCACGTTGATGTTCAGCCGGGCTCCCTCGGCGGCCCGCTTGACCAGATGGCGGCGAAGGGCCTCCCGGCCAGCGGGCAGGATGATGCCCTCGGACGCCGCACGGACCTGCCAGTGCACCATCCGCATCGCAGGCTCCGGGAGGGCGGCAGACAACTGGGCGACCATGGCCAGGCCCAGGTGGTCGCGGGGGCCCAGCGCACGGATGTTCGACCGTGCGGCTGCGGCGCGCAGGGTCGCGACTGCCCGCGAGGAGTCCGACATGCGCATCACCTGGTCGGTCAGCGCCATAGTCACGGGCAGGCCGGCAGGGTCGCTCAGCAGCCGGGTCAGGCGCTTGCGACTGGCCCGCTCCCGGCGGCTGCGGGCATGCTCGGCCGCGTCGATCCAGTGGGTTGCCCGGGTGATGGCGCGATCCACCACATCATCCGCGTCAGGGCGGGGGGCGGGCAGCTGCCGACTGGTCTCCACGGTGCCATGTTGGCCCCGCGCGCCCTCTGACTCAATGCAAGTGGCCATCGCGGCGGCAAGGCAGGAGCCGTGTCATCTGCTCGCATCCTCCGGTGGGACGGCGCCTTTGCCTCGCAACCCCGCATCCCGCGCCACTACGGTTCAGGCATGACCAATGTCACCGTCTTCGACACCAAGAAGTATGACCGCGACCATCTCGGCGAATCGCTGATCAAGGCCGGGTTGGACGTGAAGTTCCGCGACTACCGGCTCTCGGCGGACACGGTCGAGACCGTGGGCGATGACGTCGACGTCGTATGCGTCTTCGTCAACGACAAGGTCGACCGCGCGACGATCGAGGGACTGGCCGCCAGGGGCGTGAAGATGATCGCCCTTCGCTGCGCAGGCTTCAACGGCGTGGACCTCAAGGCCGCCGGGGAGCACGGCATCGTCGTGGCCCGCGTCCCCGCGTACTCGCCCTACGCCGTGGCCGAGCACGCGATCGCGCTCCTCATGGCACTCAACCGCAGGATCCCGCAGGCCAACCGCCGCGTGCGCGACATGAACTTCACCCTCGACGGCCTGGTCGGCTTCGACATGAACGGCAAGACCGCCGGCCTGATCGGCACCGGCAAGATCGGCAAGATCGCCGGGCAGATCTTCAAGGGCTTCGGCATGCGCGTGGTCATGTGGGACCCCTACCCGGATCACAAGTGGGCCGAGGCCAATGGACTGGAGTACGTGAAGCTCGATGAGCTCGGCCGGGTGTCCGACATCATCTCGCTGCACGTGCCGCTGTTCCCG
Organism: Candidatus Nanopelagicales bacterium; assembly: GCA_049688595.1. Classification (GTDB taxonomy): domain Bacteria; phylum Actinomycetota; class Actinomycetes; order S36-B12; family CAIYMF01; genus Prado023. Next base: position 5,525 of record JBAVLA010000069.1, read on the forward strand.
GAGACAGAGCACATCATCAACGCCATGACGATCGCCGAGTTCAAGCGCGGCGTGGTCCTGATCAACGTCAGCCGCGGTGCACTGGTCGACACCAAGGCGCTCATCGACGGGCTCAAGTCCGGGCAGATCGGCGCCGTCGGCCTCGACGTCTACGAGGAGGAGGAGGGCAAGTTCTTCGAGGACCTGTCCGGGGAGATCATGGACGACGACGTCCTGGCGCGGCTGATGACCTTCCCGAACGTCCTGGTCACCGCCCATCAGGCATTCCTCACCAAGGAGGCGCTCGATGAGATCGCGCGCGTGACCACGGAGAACATCTCGTCCTTCGCCTCCGGCGCGGAGATCGATCCCGGCCGGGTCGTGAAGGCGTAGACCAGCTGTCCACTTGTCCGGCGGGCCCCCCTCGGGGGTGCCCGCCGGTTCCATCTCCAGTGAACGCTCCCATGCGGTGCCCGGCTTGGGGCGCGTGGGTCCCATGCGCAACCATTGGGCACGTGCCGCGCCTGGCCTCCGGACCGTTCACCAGCCCCGACGGGGCCGCCAGGTACGTGCTGGCTGGCGCAGGGGTGACTTTCGAGGCAGTCCACTACAGCTGGGCAGACCCCGCGCGCGACGCCGTGTGCATCTCGGCGCAGGCCGGCTGCGGGTACGGGTGTCAGCACTGCGCCACGACGTTCTCACCGATGCCGTTCCAGCGCTCCTTGACTGCAGGGGAGATGGTCTCGTCGGTCCGGCTGGTGCTGGCCGACCGGGGGCTCGATCGCGTTGGCACGGTGGATGTCAGCGGAATCGGGGACCCGTCCCGCAATTGGGAGGCGGTTGCCACCGCAGGCCAGCTCCTGCTCGATGCCGGGCACACGGATCGGGTGACTGTCACCACGGTGGCTCCCCAGCGGTGGGTGCGGGCCCGGCTCGTCGGGGGGTGGCTGCCCGCCAAGGTGCGCATCTCCCTGCACGGGGCGACCCGGGACGCCAGGCGCCTCATCGTCACGAACGGCGACGACCCCGGTCGCGTCGTGGGGCTCTGGGAGCAGCTGGCCCAGTCGGTTCCGGTGGAGCTGAACTACGTGCTCCACGAGGGGAACACCCATCCTCGGGACGTCGCAGGGCTCGCCTGTCTCCTCGAGGGCCGGCAGTTCGCTGCGCTCCGGCTCTGCCCGCTGAACCCCGTGCCGGGCAGTCCCGTGCGGCCGTGCCCGGACCCGGCGGGATTCGCTGCCGCGGTCCGCGCCACGCTGCCGGGTTGGGTCGTCGAGGAGTTCACGCCGCTCGGGTCACAGGTGTCGGCCGCATGCGGCCAACTCCGGGTGCGGGCTCTCGGCTGACTGGCCGTCCGGGTCAGGAGGCCTCGAGCAGGAGCACCTTCTGGCCTGCCTGCCACGTCGCATCACCGGTCATCGTCACGTCCACGGTGCCCCCGGCCGGCACATCGGTCACGGTCGTCGTCACAGATCCCAGGGACTGGCCGCCCTCGTAGAGCCAGACCTGGAGATCCGCCGAAGCCGTCGCGTCCCCGGTGTTGCGGACGGTTCCCGAGACGGTCAGCGCGCCGGCCTGGCTTGCCAGGCGGTAGCTCTGAAGCAGCCAATCGCCATCGCGCAGCTGGTCCGACGCCGGCGCCGAGGGGGCGGTTGCGGTGGCCGATGCGCTGGGAGTGGGGGTCGGGCTCGGCTCGCCGCCCCCGGACGGGCGAAGCACGAGCCAGCCGACCAGAACCATCAGGATCACGCCGATCACCGCGATGACCAACCATCCCCGGGACTTCGACGCCGCCTTCGTGGAACCGGCTTGGGGCTTCGAGGCTGCTGCGGGTGTCCCGGGGGCGGGGTGGGGCGAACCACCAGTGGCTGGG
>JBAVLA010000070.1:0-4176 GCA_049688595.1 Candidatus Nanopelagicales bacterium
CTTGCCGATGGCGTCGAAGGTGACCCGGCTGTTCGGCCCGGCGGTCACGTGCGGGCTCGTCGGCGGCTCGGGGTAGGCGGGCTCCACCACGTCGTCGGCGTGCTCAACCCGACGGCGCAAGTGGTTCAGCGCTACGCCGCCGACCACGGCCAGCACGCCGGCGGCCGTCGCATGCCCGACGAGCGGGGTGACCGGATCGGACGTCCGCCGCAGCGCGCTTGAGGCCAGGGCCGTGGCTCCCTCGGCGAGGGCGAACTGGGTCCCCGCGAGGGCGACCAGGCCACCGGCCGTCGCGGCCCCGACCCCGACGGAGCGCAGCACCTTCTCCGGGCTCTGCTCTACGGCGACCGGGCGTCGATCGGGGGTCCTGCCCTGGTCGTGCCGCCGCGCGCGCCGGTTGCGCAGGCCCACCCGGATCGCCGACGTGCCAGCCCCCAGGCCAGCGGCGATCGCCAGGTTCGTGGGCAGGCCCCGCTCGCCGACCGTCGCCTGCATCATCCGGTCCGAGCCGATGAGCAGGGCACCAGCGATCGCACCGCCGGTCGTCACCCACGCCACCGACTGGGCGGTGGCGACCGGCAGCGGCACGTCGTTGGTGTCGGGCACGAGGGCGACCACCGCGGCCCCAGCGATCCCGACCACCGCAAAGGCAGCCAGGGTCGCCTCCTCCGCGGAGCCGGCCCGGCGGGACTTCACGATGAGCTCGGAGACGGCCTCCACCGTCGACAGCCCCAGCGAGGCGAAGCCCAGCCAGTAGGCAGCGGCGGCGCCTGTCAAGATCGCCTGGTCCGTGGTGGACCGCGGCAGCAGACCCCTGGCGAACGACGGGCCCACGGACGCGGCGGCTGCGGCCACGCCCGTGCGCAGGGCCAAGTAGCGCCGCTGCCTGACGAACGTCCAGGCGGGCCTCACCTCCACCATGGACAACCTCCGGATCGGGTCTTCGGGACGCCTGAGGCTACGGCGGCGGCCCGAGGGTCGCACGTGCGCAGCGGGCACCGACGTCCCCGGCGACAGCAAGCGTAGGCGCGGGGAGAGGCCCACGGCCACGGATCAGGGCCTGCAACTGTAACGACCGCAGGCCGAACGGCCCGCGGATGGCCGGCGAGCACCCTGATGTGGGTTCGCAGCCGAGACTCGCACCACCTGGTGCAACGAGATGGCAGGGTGCTGACGCTGGCTCAGTTCTGTGGGCGAACTGGGACTGGCCGGTAGGGCGCAGAGGCGCGCGTATCGAACTGCATGCTTGCCAGCGCCCGCTCCGCCCTCCGCCACTGTCAGCACCTGCCGTGTCAGCTGACGATCACGTCGTTGAGTGGGCGGCGCGGACTTCGCCCGGCCTCGGGGCGGGCGCGCGGCGCTCGTAGACGTGACGCAGTGCCGCGCCGGCTGAATGCGCCGTGATCGCGTCAGCGGGACACTGGGAACATGACACAGCAGCAGCCCTACGACTCGATCGGGCGGTGGGGCGAGGTCGAGATCCGCCGCTACCCGGCGCACACGATCGCCGAGGTGGTGGTCGACGGCGACTTCGACGATGCCGGCAATCGCGGGTTCCGCCCCCTCTTCGGCTACATCCAGGGCCGGATCGCGATGACCGCACCCGTCGTGCAGACCCCTGGCGACGATGGGCACTCCGTAGCGTTCGTGATGCCAACGGGGCGCGACCTCGAAACGCTTCCCCCACCGTCTGACTCCAGGGTGCGCCTGCGTGCCGTCCCGGAGCAGGTTGCCGCGGCCCTGCAGTTCTCCGGCTGGGGCAACTCGCGCGACCTCGACAAGCGCGGGCGGCAGCTGCTCAGAGCTCTCGCGGACTCCCCGTGGGAGCCGGTCGGAACCGTTCGGCTGGCGAGGTTCAACGCCCCGTTCATCCCACCGTTCCTTCGCCACAACGAGGTCGTCGTCGACGTGCAGGAGCGCCCCACCCCCGGGTGACGGTCTCGTCAGCTCGCTGCGCGCAGGAGTGCCGGGGTGCCCGGGTGCCGGGCGGCGGATCCACTCCGCTGCTGGTGTTCAGTCCGGGTTCGGACCGGATGCTGCCCTCCTTGCCGAGAAGGCTCCACATCGGGCCCCGGTGCGCCTCCAGCCTGTCCGCGCCTGCTCGGGCCTTGGATCCCGCGGGACTGGGGACCAAGGGCTAGCGTGGCGGTCATGAAACCATCACTAGCGGGCACCCCAGCGCAGGACTCCAGCGTCCTGGCCGTGCCGGTCGAACCGGGCCGCCTGAGCGCACTCCGTCGGTACAACATCGTCGTGGGCCTGATCCTGATCGCGCAGGCCGTGGCCGTGGTCGCGTTGTCCAACGACTTCACCCTCCCGGTCACGGCCGCCTACCTCGAGGGACCGCCCGGAACCCCGCCTGGTGACCCGGTGACGTTGCTGAACACCCCCATCGGACTGGCGGTCGCCGGATTCCTGGCCCTGTCCGGAGTAGCCCTTCTGATCGTTGCCACAGCTTGGTACCGCGGGTACGCCGCGGACCTGGCCCGGCAGCGCAACCGAGCCCGGTGGGTGGAGTACGCGCTCACCTCATCGATGATGATCGTGCTGATCGCCCAGATCACCGGCCTGACCGACGTCGCCGCGCTCGCGGCCATCTTCGCTGTGAACGCGGCGATGATCTTCTTCGGGTGGCTGCAGGAGACCTACGAGCACCCCGGTGGCGGATTCCTGCCATTCAACTTCGGGTGCATCGTGGGCATCGTCCCGTGGCTGATCATCGCGTTCTTCGTGATCGCCCCCGGCGCCACCTCACCGGCCGAGCCCCCCGGGTTCGTGTACGGGATCATCGTTTCGCTGTTCCTGTTCTTCAACGTGTTCGCGGTCAACCAGTACCTGCAGTACAAGCAGATGGGCCGCTGGGCGGACTACCTGGTCGGGGAACGCGCCTACATCACCCTGAGCCTGGTGGCCAAGTCCCTGCTGGCCTGGCAGGTCTTCGCCGGCACCCTGGCCGCCTAGCCGCACAGATCAGGGATGCGGGCCCGTCCGTCCGGGGGTCCCCGAGGCCCATTTGAACAGCGGGGCGGCCGGCCAGGCCGCGGCCCGCTGCACCTTGGTCCTGGACATCCGCCTGCACCTGGCGTTCCAGGTGATCGGACGCCGGGCCGAGATGGGCCTGCGCGAAGAGTTGGCCCGGCTGGCCGCTGCGGCAGACCCCCAGCCGTGATCGGGCCGCGGACGCTCAGGCACGCCGCCGCGCGGATCGCCGACGCAGCCCTTGAGCCGGTTGGCAGACGCCCGGCGGCTCGTCGATCAGTGCGTTGCCGGCCATGACCGCCTCGATGTGCCGGTTCACGACGCCGTGGCGCTCAGCGCAGAGGAGAACATGCATCCCGATTCGTGTATGCCGGGGCGAGACTTGCATGCAAGGCGGTTCACCGGTCATGATGTGTGAACACGTATTCGTGAATTGTGCTGAAGCGAAGAGGGAGTTGGGTTCAAGATGGATGTGCCATTGACGATCTGGTTGGCGGTCTTGGGGGTGATCGTGGTCATGCTGGCCATCGACCTGTTCGCCCACCGGGATGCCCATGTGATCACGGCGAAGGAGGCCGCGATCTGGTCGGCGGTCTGGGTGGCCATGGGCGTCGCCTTCGGGCTGATCGTCTGGGCCACCGCGGGTGGTGAGTTCGCGGGCCAGTACTACGCCGGCTACCTGATCGAGAAGTCGTTGGCCGTGGACAATGTGTTCGTCTGGGCGATCATCTTCAGCTACTTCGCGGTTCCGGCGCGCTACCAGCACCGGGTGCTGTTCTACGGCGTGGTCGGGGCACTGATGATGCGCGGGCTGTTCATCTGGGCCGGGTCGGCCGCGATCAAGGAGTACATCTGGATCCTGTACTTCTTCGGCGCGTTCCTGGTGTTCACGGGCGTGATGATGATGCGCCACCGCAACACGCACTTCGACCCGTCGGGCTCCGGGTTGGTGCGCCTATTCCGGCGCTATGTGCCGATGGCCGACGAGTACGAGGGCCACAAGTTCTTGACCCGGCGCAATGGCGCCCTGGTGGCCACCCCGCTCCTGCTGGTGCTGGTGCTGGTGGAGTCCACAGACATCGTGTTCGCCGTCGACTCGATCCCGGCGATCTTCGCAGTCACCCAGGAGACGTTCCTGGTGTTCACCGCCAACGCGTTCGCGATCCTCGGGCTGCGCGCCATGTACTTCCTGCTTGC
>JBAVLA010000071.1:0-6095 GCA_049688595.1 Candidatus Nanopelagicales bacterium
GTTCCGACGATGAGGTCGTCGGAACCGACTGCAATGATCACGTCCCTCCAGCTCTGGTGGGGCTACTTGCGCACGTACACCGACGCGGAGGTTGCACTTGTGTACCCGTTCACCCCGTAGACCACGACACGGTATCGACCGCGCTTGGGATTGAACTTGTAGTGCGTCTTGACCGTCGTCTTCACACCCGAGGCCTCGAACCACCGGCCGTGGACGCGCTTCTGCAACTGCACCTTCCACTCCCAGCCCAGATCCGGGTCGACATCTACCTCCAAGCGGGTGGCCTTCTTGTACGTCCACACCCGTACCTTCGGGTTCCTGAATGACGGAGTCACGACCGGCTGCAGGCTCGCTCGGCCGTAGCTGTGCCTGATGACGTACCAGCCCGTCTTGGGAGCCTTGTTGCAGCGGAGCACCGCGCGGCCCTCGACGTTGGCCGAGCACCACGGATCTGCCTTGCTCAGGGTCGAGTCCGTGACCCCGGGCTGGTAGACCCGGACTGCCGCGTAGGCCCGTCCGTCGCCGCTGAAGTGCTCGACCGGCAGGTTGAGCTGGTCACCAGCCACGAGGTGGATCTTCCAGAACCTGCCGGTGGGGTCGCAGGCGCGCGGGTCCGAGTACTGGACGACAGCGCGCGTGGCCACTGGTGCGACCGTGATCCGGCACGCGCCGCTCACCCGATGGGCGTTGGGCGTGACCCGGCTCACCCAGGGCGTGAAGACCATCCCGCGCGCGTTCCGCCACTGGATGATGAAGCGGCCCGACTCGTAGACGCGGAATGCGCCCTGCTCAAGGGAACCGCTGCTTACGGCCTGGAGCTCCACGCCCTCGGTCTTGGCGATGGATTGGTCGGTGACGCCCGGGTTGAACAACTCGAAGACGCCGGCCTCGACTGAGGGTTCCAGCTTGCGCCCGTCGAACTTGACCCACAGGACGTCGCCAGCCTTGAGGTCCACGTAGTTGTACGCGCGGCTGGGGTCTGCGCAAGAGGCCGAGTCAGTGTTGGCGACGCCAAGGTCGACACGCGTCGCGATCGCAACCGTGCACCCCGGGGATGCAGCCGCCGCCGGGGCGGCCGCGAGGGGCAGCATGGGGGTGGAGATTGCCAGGGCGGTTATGGCAGCGAGCGTGCCCCGCAGCCCTGGCCGGGTGCGGACACCCGCAAGGAAATTGTTCATCAGTACTCCCCGTCAGGGGATCCTTCGATGGATCCCACTGCTACGCACCGTGAGGGTGCAGCCTGACCATAAACCTCCGGTCCATGTCCTCAGCGGTCGGGTCCGGGTCTGCGCCCGGGGGATCGAGGAGCGAGCAGGGACCGAGGAGCCAGGGTGGCCCGGATCCGCTGGGGAAGCCCGGCGGACTGTCGCAGTGCTCGAAGGACGGCCCTGGCGTCGGTGGCGACCCCGGCTCGCGTTGACGCCGCGGCACTCCCGGCCGCACTGCCACGCGCCGCCGCCCCGGCACGCGCGGCAACCCCGGCAGGAGCACCGACCACTGCGATCCCAGCGACCCCGGCTCCAGCCGTGGCCTCCCCAGGCGACGTACCACGCCCAGACGCATTCTGCTGATGGCCGAAGGTGGGCCCGAGCGCGTCGGCGCCCAACCCGGACGCCTCCCCATGCGACCCGGCGGCCCGCCCGTACCGCTGCTCCTCGACCGCGGACAGCACCCGCCGCGCTGCCGCCTGAGCCTCGGGATCTGCCATGGCTGCGGAGATTGCGGCCAGCGTCATCCTGGGCGTGGGGCCCTCGCGGACCGGGCCCAGATCGATTGCGGTGTCGACCACCTCCCGATACGCAGACTCGGCCCCGCCGCGGCGCAGCCGCCAGTGCCGGCGCGCGATCCGCCCGGCCATCGGGACCATGAACAGCACGCTGACCAGCGCGAGGAGGATTCCCAGCGGTGCGGCGCCCACACCGGTGGCTGGCTGCGGGGACTCGGGGCCTGCCTCATCAGGGCGGGCCCGAGGGTCCTGGCCGGGCTGCGTGGGCTGCTCGGCATCCTCCTCGTCGGGGGCGGCCGATTCGTCCGGGGATCCCCCCGGCGTCGCGTAGCCCGGCGTCGTCGTCGTTGTGGCGCCCGGGGTCGGCTCGAAGCGCAGCCATCCAGCGCTGCCCATCCACAGCTCGGGCCACGCGTGGGCATCCGTGCCGCGGACCACCCAGCGCCCGCTGGACAGGCGTCCCTGCGTGAACCCCACGACCACGCGGGCAGGTATCCCGACCGATCGGGCCATCAGGGCCATCGTGGCGGCGAACTGCTCGCAGTACCCGATGCGCTCCTCGAGGAATCGGCTGAGCGCCTCCTCGTCCGACCCGGGCGCAGCCGCTGTCGAGTACGCGAAGCCACCATCGCTGGTGAACCAGCGCTGGAGCGACATGGCGGCGTCGTACGGGCTCGGAGCACCCCGTGTGATCTCGCGCGCGAGCGTCGGCAGCTCGGGTCCGGCAAGGGGCTCGGGGTCCGCCAGGTCCTCCGGTGCGAATCCGGGACCGCTGGAGGTCGGCACCCGGCTGGCGGAGCGCAGCGCGTTCGGCTCGCCGTCTGGTGGGACGACAGCCAGCCGCACGGTCGTGCCCTGGATCATGCCCCCATCGGCGCGGATGGGGATGCCGGTGCGCTGGTCCCACACGACCGGCCAGTCGCTGAAGCTGGTCTGGGTTCCCGGCGGGCTCGGCAGGGTCGCCCCGGCCAGCGACCCCACGTCGAGCAGGTACTCGACGGGCTGTCCTGGCGGGGGGCCCGTCGAGCTGGCCGGCTCATCCACGAGGACGGTCGTCGCGGCCGGGAACCAGTCAACGCCGTCGAACTCCTCGAGGACCGCCAACCGCAGGTAGTCGGGCTGCTTGGCCGTGGTCGTGAACGTCAGGACCACCCTGGGGTCGTCGGTGACCAGGGACCTGCGCAGCGACGCCATCGCGTCCAGGCGCACTGGGCCCGCCGCGCTGCCGGCGCTGGAGCTGCCTGCGCCGGTCGGCATCTGAGTCGGTACCGCACCGCTCACGAGGAGCGCCGCTGCGATCGAGGCCACAGCCACGACTGCGCCGAGCTCGGGAGCGCCCGGCCGGGCGTGCGGACCCCACATGGCAGTCCGCTCGCGCTGGCTGGCCGCCAGGACGGCAAGCCAGCCCAGGGCGACGACGACGAAGCTCCAGCCGGGCGCGGTTCCCTTGCCGATCCACCAGGGGACCGTGAACAGCGCAGCGAACGGCAGGAGCGTCAGGGATGGCAGCTCGAGGCCGCCGGACAGGCTGTCCGCCACCAGCGCCGCCAGCCCGATCCCGCCGACGACGAGCAGCAGCAACCCCTCGTTCGGACCCGCCGGGGGGACGGCCCCGACCGCGTACTCGCGTCCCTGCACCACGAGGCCCTGCAGGCGGTAGATGGCTGCCGGTCCGGGGAGCCCCCAGGTCGCCTCGTCCCGGGCGAACATCATCGTCAGGGTTGCGATCAGCGCTGCGCACTGGATGATCGGATGGACGGGGAGGGGAGCGTCGATTGCGCGCAGGGCGACGCCGACCGCGCCGACGACGGCGACGGCGACTGCGGAGGGGGGCATCCACCAGGCGCCATCCAGCAGTGGCTGCAGGCAGGTTGCCGAGGCCAGGGTCGCCAGCGCCGTCACGATCGCCAGGCGCCAGTCCTCGGGCTGCAGCCTGAAGCGGACCGCTCGCGGCCTCATGCCGGTCCTGCCAGACGTGCCCACGTCGCTGCGAGGTCACCGCCTCGGGCGATGTGCCTGATCCGCCAGCCCGCGGCCACGAAGGAAGCCAGGGACAGGTCGGCAGGCTCGGCGGCGCCCGCAGCCCGGTCGGCGTCCCAGCGCCATGCGTCCACGACCAGGAGCAGGCGTTGCCGACTGTGCCCACCGATGCCCGCGAGGATGCCGGCTGCCGCTTGGCTGATTCCGCCGACGATCAGGACCACCGGTCCGGTGGAAGTGGCGTCGGCCGTGTGCCGCAATGACGGGCTGGGCACCTCCGACCGGCTCGTGGGCACGGTCGCCAGGGTGTGGAGGAGCTCGCGCCGCTCCTCCGCCACCCCCGACATCGGGGATCCGCTGAACAGGAGGAGGTCGTCGGTGGTCCGCATCCTCAAGTCCCAGCCGCTCGCCAGCGCAAGGCATCCGACGCTGGCCGCGGCACTCAGGGCCACGTCCAGGCTGGAGTCGGGCTCCTGCCCGTGGTGGTTGGCAGCGTGCAGGTCGACCACGACGTTGACCGCCGTCCGCCACGGGCTCTCCTCGCTGCGCACCATGAGGCTGCCGGTTCGGGCTGACGCCTTCCAGTCGATCCGCCGCACCTCGTCGCCGGGGCGGTAGTCCCGGGGGATGACGTCGTCCGAGGCTGCGCCGAGGGCTCCGACATGCCCGGTGCCCGTGCCCAGGGAGGCGCCGCCGAGGACGAAGGGGTCCAATGGCACGACTCGCGGCAGGACGATCACGGAGTCGGGGCTGCCGGCCGCCCGGGTCCGATGGACCATTCCGAACGCGTCGACGACGTGCACGCGGGTCGGGCCGAAGGCGTGGACGCCCCGCGTGCCGGTTCGCACCCGGTAGTGACCGCGAGCCAGCGTCGGGCCGGCGGACCCCGCGACGGCCAGCCGGCGCGGTCCCCCCAGCGCCGCCGGGGCGGGATCCTCGATGAGCAGCGTCCGCCCGCGCGGCAACCTGCCACGCACGTTCAGGGTGACCAGGAGGTCATCGCCGCTGGGCAGCTCCTTGGCGGACATGACCCGGTCCAGCTGGACCGCGCGTCGAGGGGCGTGGGTCGCCAAGCCAGCCGCGACCGGCAGCAGCGCCACCAGGGCGCCGAACTGGACGGCGGGCAGGAGCCCCAGCCACACGCCCAGCATGGCCAGCCCGGTCCCGGATGCCAGGAACGCCCATCCGCGTCCAGTCAGCCCGCTCCGCTGCCGGATGGTGCTGGTCAGCGTCAGCGCGGCCACATCAGCCCCACGCCGACCTGGGGATGCGGCGCAGGAGCTCCGCGACGACCTGTGGTCCGGTCACGCCGGACGCGGCCGCCGGCGCCGAGAGCAGGACCCGGTGGCCCAGCACTGTCGGGGCAAGCAGGAGCACGTCGTCGGGGAGCGTGAAGCTTCGGCCCTCCAGCGCCGCCCAGGCGCGCGCGGCTCGGATCAGGTGGAGCGTCGCGCGCGGGGAGGCGCCCAGTCGCAGGTCCTCGGCGCGCCGTGTCCGCGAGGTGATCGCCACGGCAAGCTGCCTGACCGGATCTGAGACGTGGATCGCGGTCACCGCGTCCATCAGGCGCATGAGCTCGGCGTGGGTGACCGCTGGGGCGAGGGCCTCCAGCGGGTCGGCCCCGGCGTGCTCGACCAGCATCCGCAGCTCATCGGCGGGATCGGGGTACCCCAACGAGATCCGCGCCATGAACCGGTCCCGCTGGGCCTCGGGCAGCGCGTACGTGCCCTCCATGTCGACCGGGTTCTGCGTGGCGATGACCAGGAACGGCGAGGCGAGCCTGTGCGTCGTGCCGTCGACGGAGACCTGACGTTCCTCCATCGCCTCGAGCAGCGCCGCCTGGGTCTTCGGGGACGCCCGGTTGATCTCGTCGGCCAGCACGATGTTGGCGAAGATCGCCCCAGGGCGGAACTCGAACTGCCGCGTCTCCTGGTTGAAGACCGACACGCCAGTGACGTCACTGGGCAGCAGGTCCGGGGTGAACTGCAGGCGCCGCATGGTCACGCCCATCGTCCGTGCCAGGCTCTTGGCCAACAGCGTCTTGCCGACGCCGGGGACGTCCTCGATCAGGAGGTGGCCCCCCGCCAGCAGCACGGTCAGCGACATTCGCACGACGCCCGGCTTGCCTGCCAGCACCGACTCGACGCCCGCTCGGATCCTGGCCGCGGCGTCGACGACCGTGCCGTCCAGCGTGTCCGTCACCAACCCGTCCCTTCGTGCGCGTCACCCAAGCATCACCCATCGGTCAGAACCGCGCCACTCCCGGTGCGGGCGGGATCGGGGCGCGGCATGATGGGCGGACCGCCGCAGACAGGAGCCCGCCTTGACCGTACATCCGGCAGTGCTAGGCCGATTTTTCGAGGACTTCGAGGTCGGCGACGTGTACCAG
>JBAVLA010000072.1:0-2622 GCA_049688595.1 Candidatus Nanopelagicales bacterium
TCTAGACCGAAAATGGACCCAGCCCGACGTGCGACAGCTGCCGGCGGAGCCGGGATTGGTTGGGGAGTGCGTGTGAGTCAGGCGGCTGGTTCGAGGGTGACGTTGTAGCCCAGTGCGTGGAGTGCGCGGATGTGGTTGCGGGTGGCTCGCTGGGCGCCGAGGCGGGTGTCGTAGAAGTCGGGTCCGAGGTCGTGGAAACGGCTGCCGGGCTCGGAGAGGAGGTGCCAGATGATGACCAGGATGGACCGGCCGACGGCGACGATGGCCTTCTTCTTGCCTCGTCGGCGGGCGATCCGTCGGTAGCGCTCGCCGAGGAAGGTGTCGGTCCGCCCGGCACTCGCGGCGGCGTCGCCCAGGGCTCGGGCCAGGTAGCGGTTGCCGTGCCCAGTTGCGCCGGTGCCCTTCTTCCGTCCGGCGGACTCCTTGATGCCGGGGGCGAACTTCGCCCAGCCGGCTAGGTGCGCTGCGGTGGGGAACCGGGTCATGTCCACCCCGATCTCGGCGATGATCACCGCCGCTGCGGTGGCCTTGATTCCGGGGATCTCAACCAGTGCTGCCACCTGACCGGCGAAAGGGGCCAGCTGCGCCTCGATGCGGATGTCCAGGTCGGCGATGTCGGCGTCGATCGCGTCGATGCGGGCCAGCATCTTGGCCAGCAGGTAGCCGTGATGGTCGGTGAACCGCCCGGTCAGCGCCTCGATCAGCTGGGGTCGCTTGACCCGCATCCTCCCGCGGGCCATGTCGGCCAGCTGCTTCGGGTCGCGCTGCCCGGCGATCAACGCTGACAGCATCGCCCGCCCGGACACCCCGAACAGGTCCGAGGCCACCACATCGAGCTTGATCCCGGCGTCCTCGAGCAGCTTCTCGACCCGCTGCTTCTCCGCGGTCCGGACCGCGATCTGGTCGATCCGGTAGCGGGTCAGATCCCGCAGCTCGCGGATGTCCTGCGGTGGCACGAAACTGGGCCGAAGCATCTGCCGCTCGGCGACCTTGCATAGCCACACAGCGTCTAGAACATCCGTCTTCGGCCGTCCTGGCAGGTGCTTGACGTCCTTGGCGTTGACCAGCCACGTGTCGAACCCCGCCGCCTCCAGGACATAGAACGGGGCCCGCCAATAGTCACTCGTTGCTTCCATGACGACCCGGGTCACCCCCAACTCGGCCAGCCGGTCGGCCAGCACCAGCAGGGATCGGGTCATCGTCGAAAACGTGGTCACCTCCTGCGCGCGCCGACCGCCCGGGCCCTTGCCGGGCACCCGCACGCAGCACACCAACTCCGCCTTCCCGATATCAAGGGCAGCCACCCGGGCGATGATCTCCTCCCGGTCGACCGTGTCCACCAACACCACGACAATCACCCCCAACGAGCCGAACCTCAGATACAGGAATGTCCGCGGGAGTCACTTGGGGAACGGCGAATCTAGACCGCGTGCTCGAAGCAACAAGGAAGGGCCCACAGCGTGACTCCCAGCGCCCGACTACCCCACGGCCTGAACCGGACCAAACAGCGACGGCATCAGCGGACACGAACCCATTTTCAGCCCGGAACGGGCCTCCCCGAAAGGGGAGATGGGGACTACCCCGAATTCCGCAACTGCCGGGCTCCCTCCACCGAACGGATCCTGGAGGTCTTCGCCCCCGTCGCCCGCCACCACCTGCACCGCGACGGCACCCCCGTGCAGACCTTCCAACCCCAGCTCACCAGCCAGCAGCTCCAGATCCTCGAACTGCTCGGCATCCCACCGAGCGCCTACACGCAGGAGCCGTAATCAACGAGAAATCCCGCCCCAGAAGTGCGGAACGTCAGCCAGAAGTGCGGAACGTCAGTTACAGTACTAGGCCCCGAAGCCGAGGAATACGAGCAGTCGCCGCTCGAACTCGACCAATGTCGTTGCTTCGAGCCGTCCGAGCACGGTGCGGGCGTTGCTCCTGCGCACGGTGGTGATCTTGTCGACCATCAGGTAGCTGTCTTGGCCAAGGCCGTTCGCCTCGTTGGCGACCACCGGCACCCGCAGCAGGGGTGCGTCGACCTCGGTGGTGGTGAAGGGGCAGACGGTCACCGAGTCGGTCGCATCGAACCTGTCGTCCTGGACGACGAGGGCCGGCCGGGGTTTGCTCGCATAGACGCCACCGGCGACGGTGACGATGTACCCGCGCCTCATTCGTCCCAGTCGACCGAGACGGCCTCAACGAAGTCCATGTCGTCGCTGTCGCGATCGGCGGCAGCAACGAGTGCGGACTGGCGATGCGCTTCGGTGGCGAACTCCGGGGAGCGCACGTCGGGCACCCAGATCTGGACCGGTCGAAGGCCCTGGGCCCGCATCCTGGTCCGGTATGCGCTCACGCGCTCACGCACAGCCACACGTCGATGTTACATGTAACACGGTGGTTCGTCCAGCGCGCGCGTAGACCACCGCCCACACCTGGCTGCCCAACGCGCACGACAGGCGGCGCAGTGGGGCAGGTGGGGCTGCGCCGAAGTGACGCGGCTTCGGGCCTGTATAGTACCTGCTATCGTCTACCTGTGGTGGTGGACTTGGCGGAGGTGGCCCGGCGCAGCGACGAGGCGGTTCGCGACGCCCGGGCCGAGTTGGTGCACGCCGTTCGCGAGGCCGCACGGCA
>JBAVLA010000073.1:0-7966 GCA_049688595.1 Candidatus Nanopelagicales bacterium
CGGTGGGGTCCTGGCTTGCCACGACTGCCGGACGCAACTCCTCGTTGGACGCCACCCACACGACTACGTCCGCGCGTGGACCCGGCGAAGCGTGGATCTCGATGACCTGCAAGCTTGGCTGCTCCGATCCCTGCTGGGTCACTCGGCCGGCGCCCGCTGCGAGCCATGGTAGGCGGGTGGACTGGTCCAACTCCAAGCGCGACGGATCTCACGACAGGTGCCCGCAGAACGGTATCGGAGCCCTTCGCCTGGATGTGCCCGCCAGCGATCTGGTCAGGACGCGGTGAGTTCGATCCGCACTCCACCGGCGTCCTTGATCAGGATCAGACGCGGAGCCCGGTCCCAGTCGTCAGGAAGGAGGAAGTAGGTCCCGGCCACGCGGTCGAGCAGGCGCATGTCGCTGTAGCGATACGTGTAGTCGCGGCCCTCGACTCCATCCAGCCGGGTCTGGCTGACGCCTTCGAGGGCCAGGGAATCGGTCGAGTAGACGACGACCCCGGGCCTTGCCCGGTAGCCGTCTGCAACGCGGATCGCCAGGTCCTGACCGCGGTACAGCGCGTAGTTGCCGACGGCCCAGAACAGGCTCAGTGCCGTCACCGAGAGCAGGAACCCCGCCGCGACCGGCTTGGCCCATGCCGCTGCCGGGACCTGACCGAATGGTCCGGCGTCGGCGGCTCCCCCCGCTCGACCGCGAAGCCATCCGCCATAGGCCGCCAGCAGGGTCCCGACGCCCAGCGCGAGAGGTCCGGCCAGGTCCAGGAACCTGGAGCGGCCCAGCAGGTCTGCGCTGTAGAGCAGGCCGAAACCCAGGACGGCGACGCCAACCGCGAGGAGCGCCACGCCGACGCGCCGGAGGACGGGGTCTCCGCCACCTGCGCCGCCCCGGGCACGAGCCGCCTCCCCGAGACGCTGGCTGATCCTCAGGTGCAGCAGCAGCGCCACCAGCCCCAGCCCGGCCAGGATGATCAACGGGAAGTAGAGGCTGTCCACGCTGCGAAGCAGGTAGTCCTGCGTCGTGTAGCCGAACACGCTGGGATCGGCTCCCAGTGCGCGAGCCTGGGCGTAGGCACGCGCCCAGCCGAAGTAGTACAGGAGCGCGGTGACCAGCGTCGCCGGGGGGACGAACGCGAGCAGCGCCCTGCCCGCCTGGAAGGCGGCGGGCGGGGCGTTCGGCAGCTCGCCGCTCACTCGGACTCCGTTGCCGCGGACTCCGAGGACCCCGACTCCGAGGACCCCGACTCCGAGGACCCCGACTCCGACGACCCCGACTCCGACGACCCCGACTCCGAAGCCTCGGATGACGCCGGGCAGGATCCCTGGCCGACGTCGGGTACCGCCACGTCCGCACTCACCTCGTACCCGGGCCCGGCCACCTGGACTTCGAGCACCTCGCCTGCTGGCGCGCAGAATCCCTCCGGGAGGATCACCGAGACCCGGCCGGTGAGCACCTGGTCGTCCTCCGGGGAGGCTCCCTCGAACTGCGACTCCACCCGCTCGCCCGCCACGCGAACCTCTGTGGGCTCGATCAGGTAGTCCCCCGCCACCGCGATCGAGGTCAGCTCCGTCATCGCCGCCTCGTTGACAGCAACAGGGCAGGCGGTGCCCTGCCTGGGCCTCCCGCGGACCAGCACAGCCCCCGGATCGGCCTCGTGCGCACCCACCGCCGATGCCAGGAGGTCCCGGGCGGCGATCAACAGGCACCCGGTGACTCCTGCGGAACCGTCGAGGGCGGCCTGCGCAGCCCGCCAATCCACCTCGTCGGACTCGCCCCCGAGCAGGCGGCACACCTCGGCCAGCGCCGCGAACATCGCCCGTTCGGCCTCAGGCAGCGAGGTGTTGCTCGCGGTGTCGTCCAGGCCCGAGCAGGTTCCCGACTGCAGGGACGCGTACCAACGGTAGGGCGCCGGAGTATCGGGCGAGGCTGGCCCTGGCGGCAGTCCGCGAAGGACGACGCGCCTCGGGGCTCCCCCGTTCCCACCCTCCTCCCGATCGGGCGGCGTCGTGGTGGCCGGCGATGGCGTCCCGGTGCCGTCGCCCGGGAGCGACCCATCGGCTTGATCGTCCTGCGAGCTGGTGGCCTCACTCGGCTGGGGGCTGGTCGCGCGACCCGTGGGTGTTCTGGTGGCCTCCGCAGGCGCGCTGGACTGCGAGTCGGCCGTGGATCGTCCGGCCGCTCCCTCCTCGGGCTGCGGCCCGCAGCCGACCGCGAGGAGGACCGCGATCAGGAGCGCGGCTGTCCGGCGCACCACCCACCTCCCGGCTCGCCCAGCGATCCCGGGTCGTGGCTGGGGCCAGCATCCTGTTCGCCCTGCCGGCGGCCCTGCACCACCCGAGCCCGCGGATTAGGTGAGCCTACGCTCAGATTCCGCACCCGCACAAGGGCGCTCGCGCGGCCCGGCCACCTACTGGCCGTAGAACAGCCGCTCCGCCACGACTCGTGCGCGCCGCGTCGTCCGTCGGTAGTCCTCGATGAGCGCCCCGGACTCCCCCGGGGCGTACCCGAGGATCCGCCCGACCGCACCCAGCTCCGCCACGTCGGTTGGGACCATGTCCGTGGCCCGACCCCGGACGAGCATCACGACGTTGCGGATGCGCGTGGCCATGCGCCAGGCGTCGGAGAGCACCTCAGCATCGCGCGCCTCCAGCAGTGCCGTCCGGCGGGCGGCCTCCAGGGCGGGGATCGTGCGCGTCGTGCGCAGTTCGGGAACCCTGTGGGCGTTCTGCAGCTGGATGAGCTGGATCACCCACTCGACGTCGGAGAGCCCGCCGCGACCCAGCTTGGTGTGCAGGGTTGGATCAGCGCCGCGCGGCAGCCGCTCGGACTCCATTCGCGCCTTCAGCCGCCGGATCTCGCGCAGCTGGTCGGCACCCACGCCCGCCCGCGGCCACCGGATCGGGTCGATCACGGCGCGAGCCTGCTGCCAGACGCCCTCGTCACCGGCCACCATCTCGGCCCGCAGGAGTGCCTGCGCCTCCCAGAACGAGCGCCAGCGCTCGTAGTAGGCACCGTACGACGCCACCGTCCGCACGAGGGGGCCCTGGCGACCCTCCGGACGCAGGTCGGCGTCCAGGGCCAGCGGCGGGTCGGTCGACGGCGCGTTCAGCAGCGCCCGCAGCTCGTTGGCCACCTGGGTCGCGGCCATGCCAGCTTCGCGCTCATCGACCCCGGGAAGCGGGTCGTGCACGAAGACCACGTCCGCGTCGCTGCCGTACCCGATCTCCCCGCCGCCGTACCGGCCCATGCCGATGACGAGCATCCGGGTCGGCAGGGCGGCGCCCCGGGACGCCTCCACGGAGGCGATCGCGGCTTCCAGGGCTCCGCCGATCGTCGCATCAGCCACGTCGGTCAGTGCGCTGCCCACGTCATCGACCGTGAGGTCCCCGAGGATATCCGTGGCAGCGATCCGGAACAGCTCGCGGCGGCGCAGTCCGCGCACGGCGGCCACCGCAGCCACGGCCGAGTCGTAGCGCCGCGCCGTCGCGACGAACTCCGCGGACAGCGGCCCGGACTGGCGGGGCCGCAGTTGCAGCGGATCGGCGAGCAGGGCCACGCCGTCCGGGGCCCGCAGCAGCAGCTCAGAGGCGTACCTGCTGCTGGCCAGCACCCGGGCCAGGCGCTCCGCGCACGCCGACTCATCACGCAGGAGACGCAGGTACCACGGCGTCGCACCCAGGGCGTCGCTGACGCGACGGAACCCCAGCAGCCCGGCATCGGGGTCAGGCGCGTCGGCGAACCATCCGAGCATCACCGGCAGCAGGGTCCGCTGGATGGCGGCCCGCCTGCTCACTCCCGCGGTGAGTGCCTCGATGTGGTTCAGCGCACCGGCGGGGTCGCGGAAGCCGAGCGCATCGAGCCTCTCCCGGGCGGCCTGCGGCGTGAGCCGGGCCATTCCGGAGTCCAGTCGGGCCACGGCGTCCAGGAGCGGCCGATAGAAGAGCCGCTCGTGGATGCGGCGCACCTCGTTGGCCCGGCGCTGCCAGGCATCGGCCAGCTCGCGAACGGGGTCGAGCACGAATCCCATCGCCCTCCCCAGCCGACGAAGCTCCTCGTCGCCGCGGGGCACGACGTGCGATCGGACCATCCTGTGCATCTGGATCCGATGCTCGAGCGTACGCAGGAACCGATACGCGGCCGCCAGGGACCCGGCGTCCTCGCGCCCCACGTAACCCCAGGTCGCCAGGGCGTCCAGTGCCGTCAGCGTGTTGGGGCTGCGCAGCATCACGTCGCTGCGCCCATGGACCAGCTGCAGGAGCTGCACGCTGAACTCGACGTCGCGAAGCCCGCCCCGGCCCAGCTTCAACTGCCGGTCGGCATCCTTGGCGGGCACGTTTCGCTCCACGCGCTTGCGCATCTGCTGCACGTCCGAGACGAATCCCTCGCGGTCGGCCGCCGACCAGACGAACGGCAGCATCGCGTCGACGTACCTGGCCCCCAGCTCGGCATCCCCGGCCACGGCGCGCGCCTTGAGCAGCGCCTGGAACTCCCAGGTCTTAGCCCAGCGCTCGTAGTACCCGACGTGGCTGCGCAGCGTGCGGACGAGGGCCCCGGCACGGCCCTCCGGACGCAGGCCCGCGTCCACCTCCCAGATGCTCCCCTCCCCGGTGGACGCGCTGCACAGCCTCATCACGGCCGCGGCCAACGTGGTGGCGGTCCGCAGGGCCTCGGCCTCGTCGGCGCCCTCCTCCGGCTCGGCCACGAAGATGACGTCCACGTCGCTGATGTAGTTCAGCTCCCGGCCGCCGCACTTGCCCATCCCGATGATCGCCAGCCGAGCGGGCGCAGCCCCATCCGGCAGCGCCTCCCGCGCTGCCACCAGCGCCCCGCACAGCACGGCGTCGGCCAGGTCGGACAGCCGCGCCGCAGTTGCCTCGAAGGACGCCCCACCTGCGACATCGGCGATGGCGATGCGCAGCAGCGCCGCGCGGTAGGCGACCCGAAGCGCGTCAGCTGCGCCCTCCCCGGCTCCGCGGGCGGCCGCTTCGAGGGTTCCGCGCAGCACCTGCGCACCCGGTGGTGAGCCCTCCTCGAACAGGATGCCCACGTGCTCGGGGTGGCGGACGAGGTGCTCGGCGAGGGCGAGCGAGACCCCGGTGACCTGGGCGAACCGGTGCCAGGCGCGCGGGTCGCCAGCCACGCGGGCGATTGAATCCGGCTGGCTTTCCTGCAGCTGCAGGGCGGTCTGCAGCACCTGACCCGGAGCTGCGGCCTCGCCGACCGCATCGATCAGGGCCTCGGACCACCACGGGACCGCCGCGAGGGCCGCTGCGGTCCTGCGCGCGTCCGGCACGCCCTGCCTGGCCAGGCGCGCGGCAGGCGTGTCTGCGCGGCCCAAGACTGGTTCAGTCACGATCGACAACCACCTAGAGCAGTGGGAGGTATCGGTCGAGCTCGAAGGCCGTGACCTGACGGCGGTACTCGTCCCACTCTGCCCGCTTGTTGCGCAGGAAGAAGTCGAAGACGTGCTCGCCAAGGGCCTCGGCCACGAGCTCGCTGCGTTCCATCGCCTCGATCGCATCATCCAGGCTGCCCGGCAGCGGCGCGATGCCCATCGCCCGGCGCTCACCGTTGCTCAGGGCCCACACGTTGTCGTCGGCACCTGGCGGGAGCTCGTAGCCCTCCGTGATGCCCTTCAGCCCGGCCGCCAGGAGGACTGCGTAGGCCAGGTACGGGTTCGCTGCGCTGTCCAGGGCGCGGTACTCGATGCGCGTGGAGTTGCCCTTCTCCGGTTTGTACATGGGCACGCGCAGCAGGGCGCTGCGGTTGTTGTGGCCCCAGCACACCCAGGCCGGCGCCTCACCCCCGCCGGCGAGCCGCTTGTAGGAGTTGACCCACTGGTTGGTCACAGCGGTGCACTCGGGGGCGTGGTGGAGCAGGCCAGCCATGAACGCCTTGGCGACCTTGCTCAGCTGCATCTGAGCCCCGGGCTCGAAGAAGGCGTTCCGGTCGCCCTCGAACAACGACAGGTGCGTGTGCATCCCAGAGCCGGGATGGTCTCGGAACGGCTTGGGCATGAACGAGGCGCTAACGCCCTGCTCGATGGCGACCTCCTTGACCACGAGCCGGAACGTCATGATGTTGTCGGCCGTGGTGAGCGCATCCGCGTAGCGAAGGTCGATCTCCTGCTGACCAGGCCCCCCCTCGTGGTGGCTGAACTCGACCGAGATCCCCATCGACTCGAGCATCTGGATGGCCTGCCGCCGGAAGTCGTATCCCGCCGGCTGCGGCGTGTGGTCGAAGTAGCCGCCCTCGTCCACGGGCACGACCGGTCGGCCGGGCCGGTGCGGCTCCTTGAACAGGAAGAACTCGATCTCTGGATGCGTGTAGAAGGTGAAGCCCAGTTTCGCGGCCCTCGTCAGCCCTCGCTTGAGCACGTACCTCGGGTCGGCGTAGGAGGGACTGCCGTCGGGCATCTTGATGTCGCAGAACATCCGTGCCACGCCCTGCGACTCCCCGCGCCAGGGCAGCACCTGGAACGTGCTGGGATCCGGCATGGCCACCATGTCGGCCTCCTGGACGCGGGCGAACCCCTCGATCGCCGAGCCGTCGAAGCCGATGCCCTCGCCGAAGGCGCTCTCCAGCTCAGCCGGCGCGATCGCCACCGACTTGAGGAACCCGAGCACGTCGGTGAACCAGAGCCGGACGAACCGGATGTCGCGCTCCTCGATCGTGCGGAGGACGAACTCGGTCTGCTTGTCCATGGGCACATACTGCCGCATCCGGGTCCCCTGCGACCGCGGTCGGACTCCAGACTCAGGGCCGCGATCCGGACCAGGGCCATCCCAGTGCCCCGCCTCGCGAATTCGGTGGGTTGTGGTCACAAGAGCGACCACAACCCACCGAATTCCTGCGGGCGAGCGAACCCGTCAGGCGGCACCTTCGGACACGGACGCGGTCAGGCGGCTCGTCCCTCCGCGCGCAACGGGCAACTCGGTCCGCACGGGCGTGCCCGAGCGCGCCATCCGCACATGCGGAGCAGCTGCTCGACCTGCCACGCGGCCTCGCAGGGCGTCTCGATGACCGCCAGCCAGCCGAACCGCAGCGTCGCGAGCCCAGTGAGCGTCGCGCGATTGTCGCGCCGGTGATCGCGCAGGATGTCCGCCTCCGCCTCGTGCCCCAGCCGACCGTCGAGCTCGATGACGACCCCGTACGGCTCGATCACCAGATCGCGATACACGACACCGCCGGAATCAAGGTCCCGGGCCTGGCCCCGCCCGACCGGGAGACCGTGCGGACGGGCGACCCGACGCCCGTACTCCAGCTCCAAGGGGCTCTGGATCCCCGCTCGGGCCGCCTGGCACATCGACGCCAGGAGTCGCCTGCGAGCCACGCGGGGCTGCCGCGACATCGCCCCGAGGATGCGATCCGGCGTGGTCAGCCGCAGCCGGCACGCGCGCAGCACAACCTCGGCGGCGGTGGCATCGGTGGGGGCCAGTCGCACCAGGTCGAGGACGGTGCGCTCGACCGAAAGCACAGGTGGCCGGCGCGCGGGATGGGCCAGAGCCATCGGTTCCCGGACCCGACGCACGATCAGCCCGCCCGGCTGCACGTGCAGGCCGTCCGGCACGAGCACGAGGAGCTGGCTGGTCGGCTGGAACGAGCCGGCGAGCAGGCCCCAGGCATGGCCAGCCGCCGCGCCGCCGACCACGCCGAGCCCACCGGTGGCCAGATGAGCAGCCCACATCCGGGCGGGCAGGGTCGGCCCAGCCGCGGTCGCCAGCAGGACACCGCGATGGAGGCGCTGCCACTGGCCCGCGGCTACCCGGTCACGCAGGATCCTGCGCGTCAAGCCCGCAGCCAGCGCCTGCTCGGCAGTGACCACGCCCTCCTGCTCATGCAGGAGTTGCCCGAGTCGGAGCAGGGCACGTCCCTCATCGGGGTTCAGGCGCGGCATGGGGTGATCCTGCGACGTGGATGAGGTGAGGTCGAGCAGCCATCCACAGGCTGGGCGGCCCCAAGACGGGGTCC
>JBAVLA010000074.1:0-4916 GCA_049688595.1 Candidatus Nanopelagicales bacterium
ATCGAGGCGTGGGTCGGGGCGACGTCGGCTCGCATGGCGGCGACTGGGGCGACCGAGGAGGCGCGCCGGGCGGGCAGCATCGCCGACAGCGTCGTGACGACGATCCCGACCACGTAGGCAAGCAGGATCGTGCGTCCGGCGACGACCAGCGGACCCGGGGGCAGGTCGAACCCCAGCGCCCCGACCACGAACCGCAGCAGCTGGGACACGGCGATGCCGAGCCCCAGGCCCAGCGTCGAGGCGAGCAGCCCGAGGACCAGGGCCTCGAGGATCACGCTGCCGCGGACCTGGCCGCGGGTGGCGCCCACGGCGCGCAGCAGCGCCAGCTCGCGACTGCGCTGCGCGACGAGCATGGAGAACGTGTTGAAGATCAGGAACGTCGACACGAACAGGGCGATCAGCCCGAAGACCAGCAGGAACCGGTCGATGAACGAGAACGCCTCTGCGATGGACTGGGCCAGCTCGTCGGCCGTCTCCTCGGCGGTGGCCACGGTGAAGTCCTCGCCCAGCTCGTCGCGCAGCGCAGCCGCCACCTCGTCGGAGGCGCTGCCCGGGTCGACCATCACGTCCACCGAGGTCACCAGACCCGGTCCGGTGAAGTACTCCTGCATGGCAGCCAGGTCGAACATGGCCAGGGTTCCCCCTGCGCTGCCGGTCAGCCGGCGGCTGACCAGGCCGACCACCTCCGGATGGACCGTGCCCGCCTCCGGGGTGTTGATCGCCACTGGGTCGCCGATGCTCACCTCGGCGCGCTCGGCCGTCGTGGCCAGCAGCGCGACCTCGTCGCGGCCGCGGGGTGCCGCGCCCCGCTCGACCTTGATCCCCGACAGCTCGGGGTCGGCCGGCCACGACAGCCCCAGGGCCGGGGCACCGGGCAGGGTGACGGCCGCCCCGCCGCTGTCGAGCACGTAGGCGTCGCGGGCCGTCACGCCCGGGTCGACCGACGCAACCCCCGGGATGGCTGCGATCTGGTCGACGACGTCGGCGTCCATCGTCTGCGCGGGGGCGAACTCGGGCGGCACGTCCGCCAGGGGGGAGGCCGGGGTGACGGCGATGTCTGGGCCGCCCACGGACACCAGGTCGTTGAACTGCTTCTGCAGGGAGTCGGTGAACACGAACGTGCCCGTGATGAACGCGATGCCCAGGACGATCGTGAGCAGGGTCAGCGCCAGCCGCAGCTTGCGCGCGGCCAGGTTCTTCAGCGCGACGCGCCACATGCTCAGCCCGACTTCTCGTGGCCGTGGACGTCGAAGGAGGCCATGCGGTTGAGCACGGTCTCCGGTCGGGGGTCGCGCAGCTCGTCGACGATCCGGCCGTCGGCGAGGAACAGCACCCGGTCGGCGTAGCTCGCGGCGGTCGCGTCGTGGGTGACCATCACGATCGTCTGGCCGAACTCGTCGACGCTGCGGCGCAGGAAGCGCAGCACCTCGGCGCTGGACCGGGAGTCGAGGTTGCCCGTCGGCTCGTCGGCGAACACGATTGCCGGCCGGCTGGCCAGGGCCCGGGCACATGCCACTCGCTGCTGCTGGCCTCCGGAGAGCTCGGATGGCTTGTGCCCCAAGCGGTCGCGCAACCCGATGGTGTCGATGACGGTGTCCAGCCAGCGCTGGTCGGCCCGACGCCCGGCGATGTCGATCGGCAGGGTGATGTTCTCCGCGGCGGTCAGGGTTGGGATCAGGTTGAACGCCTGGAACACGAAACCCACCGCGTCACGGCGCAGGCGGGTCAGGGCGTTGTCGGAGAGCTTCGTGAGGTTCGCGTCGCCGATGAAGACCTCCCCGGAGGTCACGTCGTCCAGTCCGGCAAGGCAGTGCATGAGCGTGGACTTGCCCGAGCCGGAGGGTCCCATGATCGCGGTGAACTCGCCCCTGACGATCTCGACATCGACCGAATCGAGGGCCACGACCCGCGTCTCGCCAGCGCCGTACACCTTGGTCAGCGCCCTGGACCTGGCGGCGACGGTCATCGTTCCTCCTCCCCCCGCGCCGATGCTACTGCCGCCCCGGGCTGGCCCGAGTCCCTTCTGGTCGGTCCTGGGGCGCCCAACGCGTGCCACACAGGGAATTCCCAGATTGTCCTGACCCGCGCGTTACAAACCCGTAGCCGGGGCTTCGCGTCCGTGGGGTTCCATGGTCGCAGAGGCCCGGCGATGGGGCCATGAGCGATGGAGATCCTTGAGATGGACGAGCAGATCGGCCACGAGGCCGCTGGCGCTGGCGTGCGGCGGAGGCGCAGCACGACCCGGATCGCCCTCGGCGCTGGGGCGCTGGCCACCGCGGGTGCGCTGGCCATGGCCACGGGGGTGGGCCCCCTGGCGATCGCGGCGTCGGCTGGGGGACTGCTGGGTGCGGCGGTGACGTATGCCCAGCCGGCGGCCGGCAGCACCGGCACCTCGGACGGCAGCGACATCGCCGGCAGCGTCGGCAGCGTCGGCAATCCCTGGGATCCCGGATACGGACCCGGCAGCGGCCGGCACGGGTGGATCGACCAGGGCTCGACGAGCAGCGTGGCGGCCGCGCAGCTCAGCGCCACTGCGGCGGCGGCGGCCGAGGAGGTGACCCCGTCGGTCGTGAACATCGACACGGTGGTCGACTACGGCAGCGGGGAGGCGGCTGGCACCGGGATCGTGATCAGCCCGGACGGCTTGGTCCTGACCAACCACCACGTGGTCAGCGGCGCGACTTCGATCGAGGCAACCGTGGTCGGGACCGGGAAGTCATATGACGTGACCGTCCTGGGTTACGACGATTCCACCGACATCGCGGTGCTTCGGCTCGCTGGCGCCACCGGGCTGCCGGTCGCCACGATCGGCGATGACGTTTCGGTCGGCGACCTGGTCGTCGGGGTCGGCAACGCCGGCGGCGACGGCGGCGAGCCGACGTCCGTCGAGGGCGAGGTCCTCGCCCTGGACCAGACGATCACCGCGACCGACGAGATGGGCGGGGACGCCGAGACCCTGGACAACCTGATCGAGGTGTCGGCGGACATCGTGTCCGGGCAGTCGGGCGGGCCGCTGGTCGACGCTGACGGTGAGGTCGTGGGCGTGGATGTGGCCGCGTCGGTGTCGGGCAGGTCGTCGGACACGACTGGCTATGCGATCCCGATCGACGAGGCCATGTCGGTGGTCTCCGCGATCCTGGCCGGGAACGAGACCACGAGCACGCACATCGGCGGCTCGGCCTTCCTGGGCGTGGAGCTGGCCTCGACCGGTGCCGCGGGCGCTGGCGGCTCGGCCGGTTACGGGTACTCGGCTCTGGACGGCGTGCCGATCTCGGGCACGGTCGACGGGTCGGCCGCTGAGGCTGCCGGGCTGGCTGCCGGGGATGTGATAACGGCCCTCGACGGCGATTCGATCACGAGCGCGGACCAGCTCAGCGGACTGATCGCTGGCCACGGCGTGGGGGATCGGATCCACCTGGAGTGGACCGATTCGGCTGGCGGTGAGCACGCCGCGACGGTCACGTTGGGGGAGGGCCCGGTGGGCTGACGGGACCCGTCGGGGACGGCGGTGGGCCGGGGCGCGCGAGCTCCGGCCCACTGCCATGCCGGCTAGGCGGTCGCTCCGGCCCACTGCCATGCCCGGCCCCGCGGCCGGGCGTTCAGCGATGCGGGTGGCTGGATCGACTACGCTGCGCCGAGCCGGCTGAACGGAGGAGCGTGCCATGTCGATCGGTGCGATGGTCCGCAGGGTCGCAGGCCCGGTCTTCCCGGTGCTGGGCGGCGCCTACCGCCGGGTGTTCGTCGACATCGGCAAGGTGGCTGCGGCGTTCCCCGCGCTGGCCCAGGACGCATGCCTGCTGGACGTGGGCGGCGGTGACGGCGCGATCCTCAACCACCTGCTGGACCGCCAGCCCACCCTGCGCGTGGTCGCCGTGGACCTGGCTGAGGGCATCGGCTCGATGATCCGGCCCGACCTGCTCGGGCGCGTCGAGCTGCATCCGGGCACTCCGGTGTCGTTGGTGGCACAGGCGACGCCGGGGCGTTTCGACGCCGCCTTCCTGTCCGACGTGCTTCACCACGTCCCGCCCGCGGAGCGGGAGCGACTCCTGGCTGAGGTTGTGGCGGCCTTCGGCGACCGACCGGTCGTGCTCGTGGTGAAGGAGATCATCCCGCAGGGCTTCCGGTCGCGGCTGGCGTTCTGGGCCG
Source organism: Candidatus Nanopelagicales bacterium (assembly GCA_049688595.1). Classification (GTDB taxonomy): domain Bacteria; phylum Actinomycetota; class Actinomycetes; order S36-B12; family CAIYMF01; genus Prado023. Next base: position 4,147 of record JBAVLA010000074.1, read on the forward strand.
ACCGCAACATCAGCGGGGACCGCGGGGTGCGCGCGATCGGCCCCGCCGAGCTCGTGGACCTCGTGCGTTCGGTGCTGCCGGATGCGAGGGTGGAGCAGACGGGGCTGGCCGACGTGGACTACCCCAACTACTGCCTCGTGTTCCGACGCGGGTGAGGGGGTGGCAGCGGCGACTGGAGGGGCTGGCGCTGCCACCGATCGAGGGCCCGCCCCGTGACCGACTTCAGCGAGTAGCGCTGGGGCTCAGCTGCCCGCGCGGGCGCTGAGCTCCACGATCGCGTTTGCCTCGTTCACGTGCACGACGCGGGGCTTGTGGTTGGCCAGCTCCTCGGGGAACAGCTGCGCATAGGCGATGATGATGATGGTGTCGCCGGGGTGGATGAGCAGGGCGGCGGCACCGTTCATGCCGATCACGCCGCTTCCGCGCTCGCCGGGGATCGCGTAGGTGACAAGGCGCGCGCCGTTGTTCACGTCGACGACGTGCACCTGCTCGCCTTCCAGCAGGCCGGCCGCATCGAGCAGGTCGGCGTCGACGGTGATCGAGCCGACGTAGTCGGGGTCAGCCTGGGTGACGGTGGCGCGATGGATCTTGGCCGACATCATCGTGCGAAGCATTGGGGTCCTCCTCGTGCTCACGGCCTCGGACGGGTCCATGGCGGGATCGACAACAAGTATGCCCACATCGGGGCCTGATAAACCTGCGATCGCGACCACCCCGCCCGCGGCTACGTGGGCGTCGCCTCGGCCGGGCGCGCCGCCTCGGCAGGTGCC
>JBAVLA010000075.1:0-9883 GCA_049688595.1 Candidatus Nanopelagicales bacterium
CCCCCAGCGGGCGCCGCCCGGCCTGCCACTGGGAGCTCCGCGGTGGCGATCGAGTCGGATGCGTCGAGCATGGCTGCCGGCCCCGCCGCCGGCTCCGGCGCGTCCGAGCCGATCGAGGTGTCCGACGACGCCATGGCGCGCGCTCGGGCCAGGCGGGCCAAGAGCGGTCCACGCAACCAGCCGAAGCGGACGAGCAGGGCCAAGCGCAAGTGAGTCAGGCACAAACGGTCACGAGGGCGCCTGTGTCGCGGTCGGCGTAGACTCATCGCACGTGGAGGGAGGGGTGCGGTGGCCGAAGCGGACGCGACTGCGTCGATCGATTCGACGGTTGAGGCCTCCTCCGGCCTGCGGTCGCGCCTGTCGCGGTTCACCGGGCGAGGGGCGACCCCGCACGACCCGGATCTCGAGCCGGTCCTGCGCACGCTTCGGCAGTATCACCCCAAGAGCGACTCGCGCCTGATCTGGCAGGCCTACCAGACAGCGGCCTACCTGCATCGCGACCAGATGCGCCGGTCGGGCGATCCATACATCACCCACCCCCTGGCCGTCGCGCAGATCCTGGCTGATCTGGGCATGACCGGTCCGACCATCGCCGCCGCCCTCCTGCACGACACGGTCGAGGACACCGGGTACACCCTCGAGGATCTCGCCCATGAGTTCGGTGAAGAGATCGCCTCGCTCGTCGACGGCGTGACCAAGTTGGACCGGGTCATCTACGGTGAGGCCAGCGCCGCCGAGACGGTGCGCAAGATGGTCGTGGCCATGGCCCGCGACATCCGGGTACTGGTCATCAAGCTGGCCGATCGGCTGCACAACATGCGGACGCTGCAGTGGCAGCCCCCTGAGAAGCAGCTGGTCACGGCGCGGGAGACGCTCGAGATCTACGCCCCGCTGGCTCATCGGCTGGGCATGAACACCGTGAAGTGGGAGCTGGAGGACCTCTCCTTCGCCACGCTGCACCCGAAGATGTACGAGGAGATCGTCCGGCTGGTCAGCCAGCGCGCGCCAGCCCGGGAGCAGTACCTGGAACGGGTCATCGAGGAGGTGGACGGCAAGCTCCGGGCGGCGCGCATCCGGGCCACGGTCACCGGTCGTCCCAAGCACTACTACTCCGTGTACCAGAAGATGATCGTCCGGGGCCACGACTTCTCCGACATCTACGACCTGGTCGGCGTTCGGATCCTCGTTGAGTCGGTGCGCGACTGCTACGCGGTTCTGGGCACGCTGCACGCCTCCTGGAACCCCCTGCCCGGGCGGTTCAAGGACTACATAGCCATGCCGAAGTACAACATGTACCAGTCGTTGCACACGACGGTGATCGGCCCGGAGGGCAAGGCCGTCGAGGTGCAGATCCGCACCCACGAGATGCACAGGTCGGCCGAGTACGGCATCGCGGCGCACTGGCGGTACAAGCAGGCCGAAGTGGGCGGGAAGGTGGGACCCGACGACCTGGGCTGGTTGCGCCAACTGGTCGAGTGGCAGCGCGAGACCGAGGACCCGGGCGAGTTCCTCGAATCGCTGCGCTACGACCTGGGGTCGACCGAGGTCTTCGTGTTCACGCCGCGCGGCGACGTGATCGCCCTGCCGTCGGGCAGCACGCCGGTCGACTTCGCCTACGCCGTGCACACAGAGTTGGGGCACCGCTGCGTCGGGGCCCGCGTCAATGGCCGACTGGTCCCGTTGGACAGCACGTTGTCCAACGGCGACTCGGTGGAGGTGTTCATCTCGAAGGCCGAGGGCGCGGGGCCAAGCCGGGACTGGCTGTTGTTCGTCCGCAGCCCGCGGGCCAAGAGCAAGATCAAGGCCTGGTTCTCGAAGGAGCGGCGCGAGGAGGCCGTGGAGCAGGGCAAGGACCAACTGCTCAAGGCGATGCGCAAGGAGGGCGTGGGGGTCCATCGGCTGTTGTCCACCGCTGCCCTCTCGACGGTGGCCGCCGACCTGAGGCAGCACGACGTCACGGCACTCTATGCGGCTATCGGGGAGGGCCGGATCGGCCCGCAGACCGTCATCCACCGACTCGTGGCCACCGCGGGCGGTCCCGCCGCGGCGTCTGACGACGCCGCCGAGGGAGTGACCCCGGAGGGCATCCCCAAGCTCCGGCCGCGCACCGACACCGATCCCGGCGTGACAGTGATCGGCTCACAGCTGGGCGACGTCTGGATCAAGCTGGCCCGATGCTGCACGCCCGTCCCAGGTGACGAGATCACGGGGTTCGTGACCCGCGGGCACGGCGTGTCCGTGCACCGCACGGACTGCCCAAACGTGCAGGCGAACGGCCAGTCCGAGCGGTTCGTGCCCGTGGCCTGGTCACCCGGCGCCGCCTCGGTGTTCCTCGTCAACATCCAGGTCGAGGCCCTCGACCGTGCGCGACTCCTGACGGACGTGACGCGGGCGCTGTCCGACCAGCACGTGAACATCCTGTCGGCGTCGGTCTCCACCACGAAGGAGCGGATCGCCCTGTCCCGGTTCACCTTCGAGATGGGTGACCCCAAGCACCTGGGGGCCGTGCTGCGATCTGTGCGCAACGTCGAGGGCGTGTACGACGCCTACCGCGTCTAGCCCAGGTCAGCGCGAGTACTCCGCCCACGAGTTCTCCGCAGCCGCCAGCAGCGACTGGGTCTGGGCCGCCCGCGAGGTCAGCTCTGCCGCCTTCGCCTGGTTCCCTGAGGCCTGGGCGGCATACGCCTCCGCCTCGAGCTTGGCCAGCGAGGCCCGGAAGGTCTCCACCGTCGAGGCTGCCAGCGCCCGCTTGGCCGGGTCGCTGCGTCGCCACTGGTCCTCCTCGAAGCGCCGGACGGCGTCCTCCACCCGGCGGAGCCGGCCCTCGATGCGCTCCCGATCCCCGCGCGGAACGTGCCCGATGGCGGTCCAGCGCTCCGCGATGCTGCGCAGCGCCGAGCGAGCGGAATCGAGGTCGGTGATGGGCAGCAGCGCCTCCGCCTCCGCGGCGAGAGCCTCCTTGGCCTGGGCGTTGGCTCGCTGGTCGTCCTCACGCTCGCTGTGGACGGCCGCCCGGGCGGCGAAGAACGCGTCCTGCGCGGCCCGGAATCGTGCCCAGAGCCGGTCCTCGTCGGCGCGGCCTGCCCGCGGGGCGGCCTTCCACTGATCCATCAGGTCGCGGTAGGCCCGCGAGGTATCAGCCCACTCGGTGCTGGCAGAAAGGGCCACGGCCCGGGCGATGATCGCCTCCTTGGCTGCGATCGCCTCCTTGCGGTTGGCATCCATGGCCGTGAAGTGCGCCCTGCGCGCCTTGTCGAACGCAGACCGCGCCGCGCTGAACCGCTTCCAGAGCTCCTGCTCGGCATCCCGGCTCGCCCGGTCGCCGCGGGGGAGCGCCGTCCACGCCGTCTGCAGCTCACGGAACCTGTCGCCGGTCGTCTTCCACTGCGTGGAGGCGGCCAGGCTCTCGGCCTCCTCGATGAGCGCCGTCCGCTCGGCCAGTGCCCGCTCCCGCGCTGCCTCCCGGGCCTCGGCGACGGCCTCCTTGCGCGCGGTGCCGGCTTGCTCCAGCTCGTCGGCCAGGGCAGCCAGTGCGGCCAGGTCACCGACGACGTTCGGCGACTCGACCGTCGCGCGCAGCTTGGCGCTGACAGGGGCGACTGAATCCGGACTTCCCTTGCCGCTGCGCAGTCGTTGCAGGAGGAGGTCGGCCTCGGCTCGAAGGCCTTCGTACCTGTGCTCGAAGAACGCCAGTCCCGCTGCCGGGTCACCGGCGGCCCACTGGCCGACGGAGACCTCCCCGCCATCATCCGGCAGGCGCACGTAGACCGTGCCATCCTCGGCAACCCGGCCGTGATCGTGCTGGGTCATCCTTGCCATCCTCTGCGTCGTCGTCGGGCCATTCTTCCACGCGGGTCCTGGGTCTACCCCACGGCCGGCTTCGCCCTGGCCGTCACGATTCCTATCGGCGCGGCCGGTGCGCCATCCGACCCGCCCCCGGAGACTCCAGCCTCGGCCACGGTCTTGACGACGTCCAGCCCGGACTTCACCCGCCCCCAGATCGTGTACGCCGCTGGAAGGGTCGTGTCCTCGTAGACGATGAAGAACTGGCTGCCCGAGGTCCCCGGTCCGCTGTTGGCCATGGCGACCGTGCCGGCCGGGTAGTTGTCGGCCTCCTCGGCGGGCAGGTTCTCGTCGGCAACTGTGTACCCCGGCCCGCCGGTCCCGGTTGCCGTTGGATCGCCGCACTGGAGGACGAAGATGCCCTCAGTCGTGAGCCTGTGGCAGGGCGTCTGGTCGAAGTACCCCTGCCCGGCCAGCCAGAGCATCGAGTTGACGGTCTGCGGGGCCTTCTTGGCCAGCGTCTCGACGACCACGTCCCCGCAGTTCGTGGTCAGGGTCAGGATGTAGTCGGTGCCTGACTCGAGCTGCATCTTCGGCGCGGTGTCCCACGTCTGCGGCTCAGCCTGCGGCTCGGGCGCTGGGTCGCACCCCGCCAGCGGGCTCGTCGAGGCACTGGGTGCAGCGGTGCTCCCCGACCCCGCGACTGTTTCGGTGCCGCTGTCCGGCCAGAGGAGGATGCCGGCCAGGACAAGTACGCCGACCAGCGCCGCGATGCCCCAGCCGACCCGGACGCGACGCCTGTGGACAGCCGCGCGCTCGGCGCGGCGGGCCGCCTGGCGGTCAGCCTTGGCGGCCGCCAGCTCCCGGCGGCGCTTGTTCGTGACCCCGGTTCCGGGCTTCTTTGCGTTGGACACGGCACGTGCTCCCACGGATCGCGGTGTGATTCGGTGCAGGCTCGAGTCTAGGCGGCGGCCCCGACAGGTCAGGTGCGCGCCCCGGGCTTGTCGTGCGACTGCCGGGATCGAACCGCGCGCCGCCGGATGCGACTGCGGGCCGCGGATTGGGCCCGCTCGGGGCCCGCCGGATACCCTTGCCGAGCCAGCCACGAACCCCGTCCGTCTCGGGCCACATCATGAGGGAGCGCCGCATGCTTGTCGCCGGTTTCCCAGCCGGCCCCTTCGGCACCAACTGCTGGATCCTCGCCCCCGGCCCACGCTGCGAGGCAGTCATCGTCGATCCGGGGATGGACAGCCGGGCCGGGATCCAGCAGGTCATCGCCGAGCAGGGGCTCCAGCCGGTCGCCGTCCTTCTCAGCCACGGTCACCTGGACCACATGTGGTCGGTCCTGCCGGTGTGCAACGGGTACGACATCCCGGCCCTGATCCACCCCGCGGACCGTGCGCTGCTGACCGACCCCTGGGCGGCCGTGGCGGCGGAGACCCGACTGGCATTCGCGCAGATGGTCGGGGCGGCCACGTTCGCCGAGCCCTCGGAGGTGCGCGAGCTCGTCGATGGGGAGGTGCTCGACCTCGCCGGCCTGACCTTCGTCGCCGACCACGCCCCGGGGCACACCCCCGGTTCCACCGCCTTCCGGATGATGGACACGGGTGCGGAGCCGCTGATGCTCTCCGGGGACCTGCTCTTCGCGGGCTCGATCGGGCGCACGGACCTGCCCGGTGGCGATCACGCGGCGATGCTCGAGTCGCTTCGCCGGGTCGTGCTCAGCCAGCCCGACGAGATGATCGTGCTGCCCGGCCATGGGCAGACCACCACGATCGGCTCCGAGCGCCGCTCGAACCCGTACCTCCAAGGCCTGGGCGCGGCATCGGCAGGCCCCGGCTCGGACGGGGGCCGGCGCCGATGAGCCGCCCCGCCCCGCTCTCCGGGTTCCCCGAGTTCCTGCCCGCCGACCGGATCGTCGAGCTGCACGTCCTGGACGCGGTGCGGCGGGTCTTCGAGCTGCACGGCTTCGCGTCGATCGAGACCCGCGCGGTCGAGCCCCTGGCGCAGATGCTGCGCAAGGGCGAGATCGACAAGGAGGTCTACGTCCTGCGCCGGCTGCACGCGCCAGCTGACGAGCCGGACGCGGGTCTGGGACTGCACTTCGACCTGACGGTTCCCTTCGCCCGATACGTGGTGCAGAACGCCGGACACCTGGAGTTCCCGTTCCGCCGGTACCAGATCCAGAAGGTCTGGCGGGGAGAGCGGCCCCAGGAGGGCCGGTACCGCGAGTTCACCCAGGCCGACATCGACATCGTCGGCCGGGACACGCTGGCGTTCCACCACGAGGTCGAGGTCGCGCTGGTGATGGCCGAGGTGTTCCAGGCCCTCCCGATGCCGCGGGCGATCATCCAGGTGAACAACCGGAAGCTGGCTGAGGGCTTCTACCGCGGGCTGGGTGCGCAGGATCCCGCCGCGGTGCTGCGCGTGGTCGACAAGCTGGAGAAGGCAGGGGCCGCCCGGGTCGCCGAGGCCCTGCAGGTGGAGGCGGGGCTGTCGCCCGAGGCCGTCGCCCAGTGCCTGGCGCTGGCCGGCATCCGCAGCGCCGACGCCTCGTTCGTCGATGAGGTCCGTGCGCTTGGGGTCGAGCATGAGCTCCTGGACGAGGGCCTCGCCGAGCTGGCGGCCGTCGTGGCGGCCGCAGCCGAGCGGATGCCGGGGGCCGTGGTCGCCGACCTGCGGATCGCCCGCGGCCTGGACTACTACACCGGGACGGTCTTCGAGACCCAGCTCGTGGGGCACGAGGACGTGGGGTCGATCTGCTCCGGCGGCCGCTACGACGCCCTGGCCAGCGACGGCCGCGTCACGTACCCCGGAGTGGGCATCTCGTTGGGGGTCTCCCGACTCCTGGGCGCTCTCGTCGGGCGTGGCCTGGTCAGGGCGACCCGGCAGGTGCCCACCTGCGTCCTCGTGGCGGTCACCGACGAGGCCGGGCGCGCGCGTTCGGCCCGCGTGGCCGACGCGCTGCGCGTCCGGGGGATCCCGACCGAGATCGCCCCACGCGCCGATCGGTTCGGCCGCCAGATCAAGTACGCCGACCGCCGCGGGATCCCGTTCGTGTGGTTCCCCGACGACGGCCTCCCCGGCGGGTCGGTGAAGGACATCCGCTCGGGTGTCCAGGCCCCAGCCGACCCGACCATCTGGGACCCGCCGGCTGCGGACCGCCACCCTCGGGTCGAGCGCGTGGGCGACCCCGACAGTGCCTTGGGCAATGCAGGAGAACAGGAGGGCACGCCATGATCCGCACCCACGAGGCTGGCACGCTGCGCGCCGCGCACGTAGGGCAGTCCGTGACGCTGGCAGGCTGGATCGGGCGTCGGCGCGACCACGGGGGGGTGGCCTTCCTCGACCTGCGGGACGGATCCGGGATCGTCCAGGTCGTGGTGCACGACCCGGCAGTGGCCCATCCCCTGCGCAATGAGTTCTGCTTGAAGGTCGAGGGCCAGGTCGTCGCCCGGCCAGCGGGCAACGAGAACCCGGAGCTGGCCACCGGTGCCATCGAGGTCGTCGTCTCCGCGCTGGAGGTGCTCTCGGAGTCCGCACCGCTGCCGTTCCCCATCGACGAGCACGTGGATGTCGGCGAGGAGGTGCGCCTGCGCTACCGGTACCTCGACCTGCGCAGGCCCGAGCCGGCCCGGATCATGCGGCTGCGCTCCAAGGCCAACCAGATCGCCCGGGAGGTGCTGTTCGGTCGCGACTTCCTGGAGATCGAGACCCCGACCCTGACCCGCTCCACGCCGGAGGGTGCCCGCGACTTCCTCGTGCCGGTGCGGCTGCAGCCGGGCAAGTGGTATGCGCTTCCGCAATCGCCCCAGCTGTTCAAGCAGCTGCTCATGGTGGCCGGGATGGAGCGCTACTTCCAGATTGCCCGCTGCTACCGCGACGAGGACTTCCGCAAGGACCGCCAGCCGGAGTTCACCCAGCTCGACATCGAGATGAGCTTCGTGGAGCAGGCCGACGTCCTCGCAGTCGGCGAGGCCGTCATCCGTGCGCTGTGGGGCGGCACCATCGGCTACGAGATCGGTGAGATCGCGCACATGACCTTCGCCGAGGCGATGCGCCGGTTCGGCACCGACAAGCCCGACCTGCGCTTCGGCGTGGAGCTGGTCGACCTCACCGAGTACTTCGCCAGCACCTCGTTCCGGGTGTTCCAGGCTCCCCATGTCGGGGCGGTCGTGATGCCCGGGGGCGGGTCACAGCCGCGGCGGGCGTTCGACGCATGGCAGGAGTGGGCCAAGCAGCGCGGAGCCAAGGGGTTGGCCTACGTGACGCTGGCTGCCGACGGCACGTTGGGCGGGCCGGTCGCCAAGAACATCTCCGAGGCCGAGCGGGCCGGTCTGGCGCAGGCCACGGGAGCCCGGCCGGGGGATTGCGTCTTCTTCGCCGCAGGGCCGGCGCCCGAGGCGCGCGCGCTGCTCGGCGCCGCCCGCCTGGAGATCGCCGAGCGTTGCGACCTGATCGACCCGAGCACGTGGTCGTTCCTCTGGATCGTCGACGCGCCGGTGTTCGAGGCGGTCGTCGACGACGACGGGACGCCTGGCTGGACCGCGGTGCACCATCCGTTCACCTCACCCAATGCCGAGTGGATCGACCGGTTCGAGGAGGCCCCCGGCGAGGCGCTGGCGTGGGCCTACGACATGGTCTGCAACGGCAACGAGATCGGGGGCGGCTCGATCCGTATCCATCGGGCCGACGTCCAGCAGCGGGTGTTCTCGGTGCTCGGCATCGCGGATCAGGAGGCCCGGGACAAGTTCGGGTTCCTCCTCGACGCCTTCGCGTACGGTCCGCCGCCGCACGGCGGGATCGCCTTCGGGTGGGACCGCATCGTGATGCTCCTGTCGGGGGCTTCGTCGCTGCGCGAGGCGATCGCGTTCCCGAAGACCGGCGCCGGCCAGGACCCGCTCACGGGCGCACCGACCCCGATCACGCCGGCGCAGCGCAAGGAGGCCGGCGTCGATGCGACACAGGACCAGCGGGCGGCCCGGGCCTGAACGGGGCATAGGCTCTTCCGGGGCTTGCCGTCTTCGGAAGGGACTGGTGCTCATGAGTCGGGGCTGGCTGCGCGTGCTGCTCGCGGTTGCCGCGGCCCTCCTGCTGGCGCTGCCTGCAGGTCCCGCACGCGCGCATGCCGAGCTGGTCTCCTCCGATCCCGCCGACGGCGCGACGCTGGAGTCCCCGCCCGACGAGCTGCGTTTCACGTTCGGCGAGGAGCTGCTTCCGCAGGGCAACGCGATCACCGCCTTCGCGGTCGCCGCTGACGAGCGAGTCCCGCTGCCGCAGGTGGCGGTGGCTGGGAACGCCGTCTCGGTGGCTTGGCCGCAATCGCGCGCTGCCGGGGAGTACCGGGCCAGCTATCGCGTGGTGTCGGCCGACGGCCACCCGATCTCGGGCTCCATCACATTCACGATCACCGCCGGCGGGCCGGCCGCGGCCACCGCGTCCGGCGCGTCCGGTGATCCAGGGAACGATGCGAGCGCGACTGCCTCGCCAGCCACCCCAGGCGATGAAGCCCCGACGTCGCTGAAGGAGCCGGCTCGGGCGGGAGTCCTGATCTGGGTGCTCGGCATCGGCGTCCTCGGGCTGGTCGTTGCCAGCGCCGCCATGTGGTTCACACGGCGCAGCCGCGGGCTGTGATGAGCGCCGCCCTCGACCAGCAGGCGCCGGTTGCTGCGGCCGGACACCTCTCGCCGATCCCGCGGGCGCTGTGGACGACATCGGCTGGGATCGTGCTCATCGCGGCAGCCGTCGCAGCCGGGGTCGCCTGGACCCCGGTGGGCGAGGGGCTGCCCGATGCAGGGCGCATCGTGGTCGACGGCCTGCCGCTCCTGCGCCTGATCACGCTGCTCGCCGGCGGTGTGATGCTGGGCTTCGGGCTCTCCGGCATCGCACTGGACCCCGGATCATCCTCCGGGCGGCTCACCCGGACCGGACGCCGTGACCTGGGCGTGGCCTCCGCGGCCGCTGGGCTGCTGGCCGTCTCGAGCCTCCTTCTTGCGTTGTTCACGCTCGCCGACGTGCTTGGGCTGGGCCTTCCCGCGATCACCGGGCCGGGGATCGTCTCGACGTACCTGTGGGACGTGGAGGGCAGTCGGGCGCAGGC
>JBAVLA010000076.1:0-16100 GCA_049688595.1 Candidatus Nanopelagicales bacterium
CGGTATCGCAGCCCTTTGTACCGGCCATTGTAGCATGCGTGCAGCCCTAGACATAAGGGGCATGATGACTTGACGTCATCCCCACCTTCCTCCGAGTTGACCCCGGCAGTCTTCTATGAGTCCCCGGCATTATCCGCTGGCAACATAGAACGAGGGTTGCGCTCGTTGCGGGACTTAACCCAACATCTCACGACACGAGCTGACGACAGCCATGCACCACCTGTGCAAGGCCCCGAAGGACCTGGCATCTCTGCCAGATTTCCCTGCATGTCAAGCCTAGGTAAGGTTCTTCGCGTTGCATCGAATTAAGCCGCATGCTCCGCCGCTTGTGCGGGCCCCCGTCAATTCCTTTGAGTTTTAGCCTTGCGGCCGTACTCCCCAGGCGGGGCACTTAATGCGTTAGCTGCGGCGCAGAGACCGTGGAATGGTCCCCACACCTAGTGCCCACCGTTTACGGCGTGGACTACCAGGGTATCTAATCCTGTTCGCTCCCCACGCTTTCGCTCCTCAGCGTCAGTTTCTGCCCAGAGACCCGCCTTCGCCACCGTTGTTCCTCCTGATATCTGCGCATTCCACCGCTACACCAGGAATTCCAGTCTCCCCTGCAGTACTCAAGTCTGCCCGTATCGAATGCAGGCCCGGAGTTGAGCTCCGGGTTTTCACATCCGACGCAACAGACCGCCTACGAGCTCTTTACGCCCAATAAATCCGGACAACGCTTGCGCCCTACGTATTACCGCGGCTGCTGGCACGTAGTTAGCCGGCGCTTCTTCTGCAGGTACAGTCACTTTCGCTTCGTCCCTGCTGAAAGAGGTTTACAACCCGAAGGCCGTCATCCCTCACGCGGCGTTGCTGCGTCAGGCTTTCGCCCATTGCGCAATATTCCCCACTGCTGCCTCCCGTAGGAGTCTGGGCCGTGTCTCAGTCCCAGTGTGGCCGGTCGCCCTCTCAGGCCGGCTACCCGTCGTCGCCTTGGTGGGCCATTACCCCACCAACAAGCTGATAGGCCGCGGGCCCATCCCTAGCCGAGAAACTTTCCACAACACGAGATGCCCAGTGTTGTGAATATCCGGTATTAGCGCCTCTTTCGAGGAGTTATCCCAGAGCTAGGGGCAGGTTGCCCACGTGTTACTCACCCGTTCGCCACTGATCAGCACCCGAAGGTGCATCACCGTTCGACTTGCATGTGTTAAGCACGCCGCCAGCGTTCGTCCTGAGCCAGGATCAAACTCTCCGTCAAGTTTGCTACCGGCGCACGAGGCGCCGGAAACTGTTGAACCGGTTTGATCTCTGGCAAGACTTCAAGCTGTCTGCTTGTAGTCATCACCAAAGGAATCCGTCGCGACAGGCTGTCGCCAACCGCGAACGGGGTAAAAAAAAATTGGCATTGACTTTCGGCACGCTGTTGAGTTCTCAAGGAGCGATCGCGCACCCTTGCTCAAGCTTGGCTTTCGCTCGGGGGCAACTCCACCAACTTAGCCCATCTGCGTCTCGGGGTCAATCCCCGGTCTCGCACCGCGTGACGCGGCCGGCCCAGTCGGTCCTTCTGTTGTTCTCAGGAAGGGCGAGAGTGCTGACTCCTGCCCTGATTGAGGCCCTCCGCTAGAGACCGACCGGCCTGCCCTTCCGGGACTTTCTGGCCGTTCGTTCCTCCCTCTCGGTCGGTGGTCGTAATAGTACGCCAAGCTCCGGATCAGGTCAAAACACCCCTTCCATATTCGGGAAAACCGCCCCTGACCTGCGCTTCAACCCTCCAGCAAGCGGACTCCGGCAATCGCTCGGCGCCCCCTGCGAACCACCAGCCAACCGTCGGCCAGCACGTCCGGCATGGCGAACTGGGTGGACTCGTCAGTCACGCGCATGTTGTTCACGTAGGCACCGCCCTCGGAGATCGTGCGCCTGGCTGCACCCTTGGACGCGGACAAGCCACCCGTCACGAGCAGGTCCACAGCAGACACGCCGCCACCGAGGGGCACTCTCAGTTCCGCGTGCTGCGTCTCGAGCAGGGCCGCGGTCAGGACCACCCCACTGACCGCGCGCAGGTCTCCTGAGCCGAACAGCGCCCGGGAGGCGGCCTCCACTGATCGGAGGGCATCTGCCCCGTGCACCATCTGCGTGAGTTCCTGCGCGAGTGCCCGCTGCCCTGCTCGTGCGGCGGGCCGCTGGGCGACTTCGACGTCCAGGGCCTCGATCTCCTCGCGGCTGCGGAACGAGAACATGCGCAGGTACCCGGGCACATCCCGGTCATCGGTGTTCAACCAGAACTGGTAGAAGGCGTATGGGCTGGTCAGCTCCGGATCCAGCCACACCGCCCCGCCCTCGGTCTTGCCGAACTTGGTGCCATCCGCCTTCGTCATCAGCGGCGTGGTCAGAGCATGGACGGACGCACCCTCCATGCGGCGGATCAGGTCGACGCCGGCCACGATGTTGCCGAACTGGTCGGAGCCGCCCGTCTGCAGCCGGCATCCGTACCTGCGGTAGAGCTCCACGAAGTCCATCGACTGCAGCAGGACGTAGCTGAACTCGGTGTAGGAGATCCCCTGATCGGCCAAGCGCCGTGCCACAGCCTCGCGGTCCAGCATCCGGTTGACGCTGAAGTGCTTGCCGATGTCGCGCAGGAACTCGATCACCGACATGCTTGCGGTCCACTCGTGGTTGTTGACCATGCGTGCCGCCGACGGGCCTTCGAAGTCGTAGAAGCGCTCCAGCTGGGCGCGGATCCGGTCCGACCAAGCCGCGACCACCTCGGCGGCGTTGAGCGTGCGCTCCGAGGTCGGCTTGGGGTCGCCGATCATCCCCGTGGCCCCGCCGACCAGGGCCAGTGGCTTGTGGCCTGCGTCCTGGAAGCGCCGCACCGTCAGCGTCTGGGCCAGATGGCCCACGTGGAGGCTCGCCGCCGTCGGATCGAAGCCGCAGTACAGCGTGACCGGCCCGGCGGCGAGCTCCGCCCGCAGGGCGTCCAGATCGGTGCTGTGGGCGATCAGGTCGCGCCAGGCGAGGTCATCCAGGACTGAGGCTCCATCGAAGGGCATGTCGACATTGTCCCGCACGCCCCGAACTGGCCGGCGCAGCACGGCGCCGCCAGACACCTGAGCGTCGCATCCGTGTGTCAGCCCGCCGAGCCCTCCGCGGCTGGACCGGGCGGCACCGGATTGGCACCGGCCCAAGCGGCCCATCGTGCGACTTGTGATCGCAGACCTGAAAGCTGCTCGCGCACGCGATCGGGAGCCGTGCCGCCGAGGCGAGATCGCGCACGGACCGCGGCGTCGGCGGTCAACCGATCCCGAACCTCCGGAGTCAGCACCGGCGATGCCGATGCGAGCTCGTCGTCGGTGAGCTCCCACAGCTCAACGCCCCTGGCCTCGGCTGCGCGCACACAGGCACCAGCAACCTCATGGGCCTCGCGGAACGGCACGCCGCGTTGCACGAGCCACTCGGCGATCTCAGTGGCCAGCGCGAACCCCTCCGGGGCACTGGCGGCCATCCGGGCGACGTCGAACCGCAGCGTCGCCACGCTGCCGGCCATCGCCGGCAGCACGAGCAGGAGCGTGTCGACGGCATCGAAGGTCGGCTCCTTGTCCTCCTGCAGGTCACGGTTGTAGGCGAACGGAAGCCCCTTGAGGGTGGCCAGCAGACCCGTGAGGTGGCCGATCAGCCGGCCGGACTTGCCACGCGCCATCTCGGCTATGTCCGGGTTCTTCTTCTGCGGCATGATCGACGAGCCCGTGGACCAGGCATCGTCAAGCTTCGCCCAGCCGAACTCCCGGGACGCCCACAGGCAGATCTCCTCGCCGAGCCGGGACAGGTGGATCCCGACCATCGCGGCCACGAAGAGGAACTCCGCGACGAAGTCCCGGTCGCTGACCGCGTCGATCGAGTTGGCCATCGGCCCGTCGAACCCGAGCTGGGCAGCGACCGCCTGCGGGTCAAGCGCGAGCGCGGAGCCCGCCAGCGCCCCGGCGCCCAACGGCGACAGCGCCGCGCGGCGGTCCCAGTCCGCGAGTCGGTCGAGGTCGCGGCCGAAGGCGTGGGCATGTTTGGCCAGCTCATGGCCGAACGAGACCGGCTGGGCGTGCTGCAGGTGCGTGAACCCCGGGGCGATCGACTCCACGTGCGCCTCGGCCTGGTCGAGGAGCGCCTCCACAAGGATCACCTGTGCCGCTGCGATCCCGCGAGCCTGGTCCCGCAGGTACAGCCGGAAGTCCGTGGCGACCTGGTCGTTGCGGCTGCGGCCCGCCCGCAGCTTGCCGCCGACCGGGCCCAGCACCTCCATGAGCCGCCGCTCGATCGCGGTGTGCACGTCCTCGTCCTGCGTGGCCGGGACGAAGGATCCGTCGGCCACCTGCTCGCCCAGGCGGCCGATGGCGGCGACGACCTCGGCATGCTCCAAGTCGTCGAGCAGTCCCGCGTCGTGCAGGACGCCCGCGTGGGCGCGTGTCTGCAGCAGGTCGTAGCGGGCCAGCCGCCAGTCGAACTGGACCGATCGGCTCAGGGCCACCATCTCGGCCGACGGCTGGACCTCGAACCTGGCGCCCCACAGGCGCGTCGCCCCCGGCTCGGCTGCCCCCGGCCGGAGCTCTCCCGGCTCGGGGACCCCGAATCCGGGGACGCCCAGCCCAGTCTCACCGGGCTCGATCACCCCACGCTCCGCCCGAGCCGCAGGTCGCGCGCCGCGGCCAGCTTGGAGGGCAGGCCCCACAGCTCGACGAATCCCCGGGCCAGGGACTGGTCGAACGTGTCGCCGGTGTCGTAGGTGGCCATCTCGAAGTCGTAGAGCGACTCGACCGAGCGGCGCCCCGTGACAACCGCGCGCCCGCCGTGCAGGGTCATCCGGACGTCTCCGGAGACCGCCGAGTTCAGCTCGTCGACGAACCCGCTGAGGGCACGACGCAACGGGGAGAACCACAAGCCGTCGTAGACCAGCTCGGTCCAGCGCTGCGACACGCCGCGGCCGAACCTGGCGAGGTCCCGCTCGACTGTGACGGAGGCAAGCTCGGAGTGCGCGGTCAGCAGCGCGATCGCGCCGGGCGCCTCGTACACCTCACGGCTCTTGATGCCGACCAGCCGATCCTCCACCATGTCCAACCGGCCGACGCCCTGGGCTCCGGCCCGCGCATTGAGCTGCTGGATCGCCTCGAGTGCGCTGACGTCCGTGCCATCGATCGCGACCGGCACGCCGGCCTCGAACGTGATGACGACCTCGTCGGCGTCACGCGGCTGCGTGGGGTCGACGGTGTAGGAGTAGACGTCCTCGATCGGCCCGTTCCAGATGTCCTCGAGGAAGCCGGTCTCCACGGCGCGGCCCCAGACGTTCTGGTCGATCGAGTACGGCGACTTCTTCGTGACATCGATCGGCAGCCCCTTGGCCTCGGCGAACTCGATGGCCTTGTCCCGGGTCATCGCCAGGTCCCGGACCGGCGCGATGCACCGCAGGTCGGGGGCCAGGTTGGTGATCCCGACCTCGAAGCGCACCTGGTCGTTGCCCTTGCCGGTGCTGCCGTGGCCGACCACCTGGGCGCCGTGCTTGCGGGCCGCGGCGACCAGGTGCTTGACGATGACCGGCCGGGACAGGGCCGAGACCAGCGGGTACCGGTCCATGTAGAGCGCATCGGCCTTCAGCGCGGGCAGGCAGTAGTCCTCGGCGAACTCGGCGCGAGCGTCGACGACCTCTGACTCGACGGCTCCGCAGGCCAGGGCCCGCTCCCGGATCACGTCGAGGTCCTCCCCGCCCTGGCCGACGTCGACGGCACAGGCGATCACCTCGGCACCGGTGGCTTCGGCGATCCATCCGATCGCAACCGATGTGTCCAGTCCTCCAGAGAAAGCAAGTACGACGCGGTCAGCCATCAGTTCGCTCCAGTCGCTCGTGCGCGGCGGCCCGCGCGGATGGTGGTGAGTATACGCATATGCGCATGTCGTGGGTGGTTCATGGGCCTGGCTACCGGCGGGGCTCGACAAGGCGCAGGATGGCTGCGGCCACGGCGGCCCCACCGGCTGAGCCACGCGTCACGAGAAGCACCGTGTCGTCGCCAGCGACCGTACCGATCACGTCCGGCCAATCCGAGCGATCGATCGACGACGCCAAGTACTGCGCGCCGCCGGGAGGCGTTCGCAGCACGACGATGTTCGCCGAGCTGTCAACGCTGACCAGCACGTCCTGCGCCACCCGGGCCAGCCGGGCGGCCGCATTCGGATCCGGAGCCCTCGGCCGGGAATCACCCCCCTCGGCCGGCAGGGCGTAGACCAGCTCGCCGCTGTCGGAGGCGACCTTCACCGCGCCGAGCTGCTCGAGGTCGCGCGACAACGTCGCCTGCGTCACCGCGAACCCGTCTGCGATCAGCAGCTCAGCCAGCGCTGCCTGGGAGCTGACCGGGATGCGGGCCAGGAGCTCGGTGATCCGCCTGTGCCGGGCTGCCCGCGTGTTCGGGATGGTCATCGCGCGCCGCCACGGGTCACAGCTGTCCCTGCCATGGTCATCGCGGCACCTCGACCCGGGTCACCGTGCGCCGCTCAGGAGTCCATGCCGGGTGAGCGGCGGGTTCCACTGATGACCCGGCGCAGGACGTCCAGCCCGTGATCGGCCTCCGCCACGGTCAGGATCAGCGGCGGGGCCAGCCGGATCACGCCAGGCGCCACGGCGTTGACCAGAACTCCCCCATCCCGTGCCGCCACCTCGACGGCCCTGGCGACGGGCGCGGACAGCACCGCGCCGATCAGGAGCCCAGCGCCCCGGACCGAGTCGACGCCCGGGATCCCAGCCAGCCCATCGCGCAGCTGGGCGCCACGGTCGGCGGCATTGCCGAGCAGGCCCTCCGACTCGATCGTGTCCAGCACCGCCAGCCCGGCCGCTGCGCACACGGGGTTGCCGCCGAACGTGCACCCATGGGATCCGGGCACGAACGCCGGGACCGAGTCCCCGAGCGCGACCATCGCGCCGATCGGCAGGCCGCCGCCGAGACCCTTGGCCAAGGTGACCACGTCAGGGGACACGTCCCCCGCAGCTGGATCCCGATGGGCGAACCAGTGGCCCGTTCGCCCGATCCCGGTCTGCACCTCATCCAGGATCAGCAGCGCGCCCGCATCGCGGGTGATCCGACGTGCGGCGGCCAGGTAGCCGGTCGGCGGGACCACGACTCCGCCCTCCCCCTGGATCGGCTCCAGGACGACGGCCGCCGTCTGTCCATCAACCGCCGCGGCCAGAGCGCCGGCATCACCGAACGGCACGAACGCGATGTCGCCGGGCAGCGGCCGGAACGGGTCGGCCTTCGCCGGCTGCCCAGTCAGCGCCAGCGCTCCCATCGTGCGCCCGTGGAAGCCGCCGGTGGCCGCCACCATCCGGGTGCGACCGGTGAGCCGAGCCAGCTTGAATGCCGCCTCGTTGGCCTCAGCCCCCGAGTTGCACAGGAAGACCCGGGCAGTGCGGCCCCCTGCGCGCAGCAGCTCGGAAAGTCGCTCCGAGAGGTGCAGTGCCGGCAGGTTGATCGCGAGGTTCGACGTGTGCCCCAGGGTCGCGACCTGCTCACGCACAGCCGCGACGACCGCGGGGTGCGCGTGGCCGAGGGCATTGACCGCGATCCCGCCGACGAGGTCGAGGTACCTGCGGCCGGTGTCGTCGGTCACCCAGGCGCCTGCGCCGGCCACCAGGGTGACCGGGGGCGTGCCGTAGTTGTCCTGCATGACTGAAGCCCACCGCTGGGCCGGTGCGCCGCCCGCGGCGTCCGTGGCGCCGCCGAAGGCTGCGGACCGGGCCCCCGACCGGGGCACCCCCGTGAGTGCGTCGGAGCTACTCATCCTTTCCCCCTTCGTCCGGGCCGTCGCCGGCAGCTTCGTCGGGCAGGACCATCGTCCCGATGCCCTCGGAGGTGAAGACCTCCAGCAGGAGGCTGTGCGGGACGCGGCCGTCGATCACGTGGGCGCGCGGCACACCTGCCCGGACCGCACGCAGGCAGGCCTCCATCTTCGGGGCCATCCCCTCGTCGAGCCCGGGGAGCATCGCAGCCAGCTCGCTGGCGCCCACGACCGCGATCAGGCTGTCCACGTCCGGCCAGTTCGCGTACAGCCCCTCGACATCGGTCAGGACCACGAACTTCTCGGCGCCCAGCGCCACCGCCAGGGCGGAGGCGGCGGTATCGGCGTTCACGTTGAGGACCTGTCCCTCTTCGTCCACGCCGATCGTGGAGACCACCGGGATCAGGCCGTCGTCGAGCAGGGAGGTCACGAAGGCCGGGCGAACCTCGGTCACGTCGCCGACGAGCCCGAGGTCCAGGCGCTGGCCGTTTGCCATCACGGTCCGCTGCGTCGCTGCGAACATCGCAGCATCCTCACCCGAGATGCCGACCGCGAGCGGGCTGTGGGCGTTGATGTGACCCACGATCTCACGCTGCACCTGACCGGTTAGCACCATTCGGACGATCTGCATGGTCTCCGGCGTGGTCACGCGCAAGCCGGCGCGGAACTCGCTGGGCACCCCGAGCCGCCCGAGCATCGAGTTGATCTGCGGCCCGCCGCCGTGGACGACGACAGGACGCAGCCCAGCCAGCCGAAGGAACACGACGTCGGCGGCGAACGCCCGCTGCAGCTCGGGGGAGGTCATCGCGTTCCCGCCGTACTTGACCACGACGGTGGCCCCCCGGAAGCGCTCGAGCCAGGGCAGGGCTTCAGCCAGGACCGCGGCCTTGGCCAGCGCCTCCTGGGTCGCCGGGTGTCTCATCCGGGTCATTGCTGCCCCTCTCACGTCGAGTAGGCGGAGTTCTCATGCACGTACATGGCCGTCAGGTCGTTGGTCCAGACCGTGGCGGCCTGCGATCCCGCGCGCAGGTCGACGGACAGGATCACCTCACGACCGGACATGTCCACGGCTGCCCGGTCGCCGAACGCAGCACCGTCCCGGCAGACGGTCACGCCGTTGATCGCCACGTCGATCTCATCCGGGTCGAATCGCGCTTCGGTGGTGCCCACGGCGGCCAGGATCCGCCCCCAGTTGGGGTCCTCGCCGTGGATGGCGCACTTGAGCAGGTTGCTGCGGGCGACCGCACGAGCAGCGATGAGGGCGTCCTGCTCGCTTGCAGCGCCGATCACGTCGATCCTGATGTCCTTCGTGGCGCCCTCGGCGTCTCCGATCAACTGGCGGGCGAGGTCGGCGCACACCGCAGTCACGGCATCGGCGAAGTCCGCGGGGGCCGGCGAGATACCGCTCGACCCGGACGCGAGCAGCAGGACGGTGTCGTTGGTGGACATGCATCCGTCGGAGTCGATCCGGTCGAAGGTGGTGCCGGTCGCGGTGCGCAGCGCGTCGGTGAGCGCGGCCGCGTCAGCGACCACATCGGTCGTGACCACGACCAGCATGGTCGCAAGGGCGGGGGCGAGCATGCCGGCGCCCTTGGCCATCCCGCCGACCGACCAGCCATCGCGATGCTGGAGTGAGGCGAGCTTGGCCACTGTGTCAGTGGTCATGATCGCCTCCGCGGCCGCCGGACCGCCGTCGCCGGACAGGGCTGTCGCGGCAGCTGCGATCCCGCTGAGCACGCGGTCCATGGGAAGGCGCTCGCCGATCAGTCCCGTGGAGCACACCGCGACCTCGATGGGAGCGATGTCCAGGACCGCAGCCACCTCCTCGGCGGTCCGATGGGTGTCGGCGAAGCCCTCCGCTCCGGTGCAGGCATTGGCGCCCCCTGAGTTCAGGACCACGGCGCGGAACTGACCGGAGCGGGCGCACTGCTGCGTCCACAGCACCGGTGCAGCCTTCACCCGGTTGGTGGTGAACACCCCCGCTGCCGCCGCATCCGGACCCTCGTTGACGATCAGGGCGAGGTCAGGTCGTCCAGACGCCTTGATCCCGGCGGCGATCCCGGCCGCCCGGAACCCCTGCGCCGCCGTGACGCCCGCACAGCCCGGGCCGCGTGCCACGGTCGGGAGCGCACCGCCCCAACTGCCCCCGAACCCGGTCACGGCGCCACCCCGTTGACGGGCAGGCCGAGCGTCTCGGGCAGGCCAAGGATGAGGTTGGCGTTCTGGATCGCCTGCCCGGCCGCACCCTTGACCAGGTTGTCAAGCGCGGCGATGACGGTCGCCCGCCCGGAGTGCCGGTCGAGGGCAACCTGGAGGTGGACGACGTTCGCCCCGAACGTGCCCGCGGTGGCCGGCATGGAGCCCTCGGGCAGGACGTGCACGAAGGGCTCGCAGTCGTAGGCGGCGTGCAGGGCATCGCGCAGGGTCGCCTCGCTGGCGGCGGGCAGGGCGCGTGCTGTGCAGGCCGCGAGGATGCCACGCGGCATGGGGGCGAGCATCGGCGTGAACAGCAGGCGCACGGGCGCACCAGCGGCACTGGCCAGCGACTGCTCCATCTCAGGGATGTGCTGGTGGACCCCACCCACCTTGTAGGCGGACATGGAACCCATCACCTGGCTGGCCAGCAGCGAGTCCGATGCCTTGCGGCCGGCCCCCGACGTGCCTGAGGCGGCCACCACCACGATGTCGTCGGACTCGATGAGGTCGGCCACGAGCAGGGGGGCCAGGGCCACTGCCACAGCCGTGGCGTAGCAGCCCGGGTTGGCCACTCGCGGCTGGTCCGAAAGGCGCCGACGTTGCCCCGGGAGCTCTGGGAGTCCGTACGCCCAGGTGCCTGCATGGGGAAGGCCGCCGTAGTAGCGCGCCCAGGCGCCTGCGTCGGCGAGCCG
This sequence comes from Candidatus Nanopelagicales bacterium, assembly GCA_049688595.1. GTDB lineage: Bacteria > Actinomycetota > Actinomycetes > S36-B12 > CAIYMF01 > Prado023. The sequence continues at coordinate 10,677 of JBAVLA010000076.1, forward strand.
GAAGTCCGCCCCCAGGTCGACGACGGGCATGCTCCTTGGCAACGCGGCCACCAGGGCGGCTGATTGGCCATGGGGCAGGGCAAGCAGAGCCACGTCGGCCCCGGCGAGGGTGTCGGCGTCGGTGGGCAGGAACTGCTGGCCGGAGAGCTCGACGAGGTGCGGGTGCACCGTCGCCACAGGCTGGCCCGCCCGACCACCCGCGGTCAGCGGACCGAGCCGCAACTCAGGATGGGCCAGCACCAGCCGGAGCAACTCGCCGCCGGCGTACCCGGACGCCCCGGCCACAGAGACGGTGTAGGTCACTCGGCGAGTATACGCATATGCGGATAGCGGTCGGGCGCGGCGCACGGCCACTGCGCCGGGCATGCCCCCCCAAGGGTCCTTGGTCCCAGAGCCGGGTCTCCGACGCTGACGCCGACTGGTAGTCGGGCCGGTCCTGGAATCCCTCGGGATCAGGTGCGCAGCACGGCGCCGCATTCGGCCACGGCGGCCGCCAGGGCCGACTCACGGGCCAGCGCGACGTCCGCAGCCGAAAGCGTGCGATCCGCGGCGCGGAACCGCAGGGCGAAGGCCAACGACCTTCGACCCGCCCCGATCTGCTCACCGGAGTAGGTGTCGAACAGCCGGACGCTCTCGACGAGTTCCCCGCCGCCTCGGACCAGCGCCCGACGGACGTCCTCGGCCGCCACATCCGCGGCCACGACCAGGGCAAGGTCCTCCTTGGCCACAGGCATCGTGGAGAACTCGGGGGCCGGCGTCACCTCACGTACGACTGCCAGCAGCGCATCGAGGTCGACCTCGAAGGCGACGGAGCGCGCCGGGAGGCCCACGTCACCGATCACTCGGGGGTGGAGCTCGCCGGCGTGGCCGATCACCCGACCGTCGACCAGGATGGCAGCACAGCGACCCGGGTGCCAGGGAGCCGTCGCTGCCGCGCGCACATCGATGGCCACGCCCAGCTCCTCGGCAAGGTCGGCGACGATGGCGATCGCGTCGTCCCAAGCCGCCCGACGGCCCTCGCCCCACCAGCCCGCTCGATCCCGGTCGCCGGCGAGGACGCCGGCGGCGTGGCGCGGCTGCTCGGGCAGCAGGGCCTTGAGCGCAGCCACCGCTGCGTCGTCCGGCCGGCTGGTCACCGGGGGCCGCGGCGTGTCGACGGCGGTGCCCGTGCCTCGCCCGCGGAAGACCAGGCCGACCTCCGCGAGGGCGACGTCGACGGCGCCCCGGCTGAGGTTCCGCCGCGCTGCCGAGATCAGGCCGGGCAGCAGCGTGGTCCGCATGTAGGGCGCCTCGTCGGACATCGGATTCGCCAGCCGGACCAGCTTCGTTCGGGGATCGTCCCCGCCGATGCCCAGGACCTCGATCTCCACCTGACCCACGAACGGGTAGCTCAGCACCTCGACGAGCCCGCTGGCCGCGAGCGTCCGGCCGACGCGCCGGCGCAACCGCTGCCCGGTGGTGAGGCCGAAGCTCTCGCCGGCCAGTGGGAGGGTGGCCGGCAGCTTCTCGTATCCCTCGAGGCGGACGACCTCCTCGACGAGATCCGCCGGATCATTCAGGTCTGGCCGCCACGACGGAGGCGTGACCGCGAGTGCCGCCCCCTCCACCACGACCTGTGCCCCCACCGACTCGAGGTGCGCGATGCCGCGGCTGGGCGGGATCGCCAAGCCGGACAGCCGGGCAGGCAGGTCCGCCGGGATCGTGATCGCAGTGCGGGCGACGACCTCGTCCACGCGCGTCACACCGACATAGGTCGCCCCGCCGAGCTCGATGAGCAGCGCAGCGGCCCGCGCCGAGGCGATCGCTGGAAGATCCGGATCGACACCACGCTCGAACCGGCGGGAGGCCTCCGACGAGAGCCTGTGCCGCCGGGACATCCGGGCGACAGCAACGGAGTTGAAGTGGACGGCTTCGATGGCCACGTCGCTTGAGGACTCGTCGATCTCGGAGTCCAGCCCGCCCATCGTGCCGGCCAGGGCCAGGGGCCGGGTCGGGTCGGCGATGACCACGTCTTCGGGTTGAAGGGAGCGCGCGACGTGGTCGAGGGTCTCGAGCGACTCACCTGCCCGCGCGCGCCGCACGGTCAACGGCCCGGACAGCTTCGCGCGGTCGAACGCGTGCAGGGGCTGCCCCAGCTCCAGCATCACGTAGTTTGTGACGTCAACGGCCAGCGAGACTGGCCGCATGCCGCTGGCCACCAGGGCGCGGCGCATCCACAACGGGCTCGGCGCCGCCGGGTCCAGCCCGGCCAGGGATCGCAGCACGAAGCAGTCCGCCGCAGTCGGGTCCGTGATCGAGCAGCGATGCGCCCTCCCCCTCGGTCGGGGGAGCAGGCTGTCGGGGTCGACCAGCGCTGGGTCCTCGAAGGGCAGGGCGTAGGCGGTGGCGACCTCACGGGCGACTCCCCGGATGCTCAGCGCATAGCCCCGATCTGGTGTTACGGCGATGTCGAGGACCTCGTCGCCGAGGCCGAGGACCTCGTATCCGGAGGCGCCAGGGGCCGCCGATCCCGGGGGCAGCACGATGATCCCGCTGTGGTCATCGCCGAGGCCCAGCTCACGTTCCGAGGCGATCATCCCGTCGGACACCCGGCCGTAGGTCGCACGCGAGGCGATCTGGAACCCGCCCGGTAGCACGGCGCCCGGCAGCGCGACGACGACGAGGTCGTCCACGACGAAGTTGCTCGCCCCGCAGATGATCCCGAGCTCGTCGGTCACGGTGCCGCCGACGAGCTCCCCATTGCCCTGCCCGACTGCCACCCGACAGAACCTGATCGGCTTCTTGAACCCGGTCAGCTCCTCGATGGTCCGGACCCGACCCACCACCAGCGGGCCGGTGACCTCCGCACCGAGCACGTCGACGGTCTCGACCTCCAACCCCGCGGAGATCAGGCGAGCGGCAACATCCCGACCGGACTGGTCGGCTGGGACACTGACGAACTGGCGGATCCAGCTCAGCGGTGCGCGCATCCTCAGACCTCCGTGCCGAACGCCGCCGTGAAGCGGACGTCGCCCTCGACCATGTCACGCATGTCCGTGACCCCGTGGCGGAACATCAACGTCCGCTCGACCCCCATCCCGAACGCGAAGCCGGTGTAGCGGTCGGTGTCGACCCCGCAGGCGGCCAGCACGCGCGGGTTCACCATCCCGCAGCCACCCCACTCGATCCAGCCCTCCGACGAACACGTGCGGCAGGCGCTGGCCGGATCTCCCACGGAGGCCCCGCGACAGACGAAGCACTGCAGGTCCACCTCGGCGCTGGGCTCGGTGAACGGGAAGTAGCTCGGACGCAGGCGCGTCACGAGCCCCGCGCCGAACATTGCTGCGGCGAAGTGGTCCAAGGTGCCCTTGAGGTCGGCCATAGTGATGCCCTCGTCGACGACGAGGCCCTCGACCTGATGGAACACCGGCGTGTGCGTCGCGTCGAGCTCGTCGGTGCGGTAGACGCGCCCCGGGCACACGACGTAGATGGGCAGGTCACGCTCGAGCATCGTGCGCACCTGCACCGGGGACGTGTGCGTGCGCAGCACCACACCACCCTCCGGGGAGCCGACGAAGAAGGTGTCCTGCATCGTCCGGGCCGGATGGTCCGGGGCGATGTTGAGGGCGTCGAAGTTGAACCATTCGGCCTCGACCTCGGGGCCCTCAGCCACCTCGTACCCCATCGCGACGAACACGTCCTCGATGCGCTCCATGAGGGTCGTCAGCGGATGGCGCGCCCCGCGGGGACGCCGGTCGGTCGGAAGCGTCACATCGACGGCCTCCTCGACCAGGACGCGCTCATCGCGTTCGGCCTCGAGGACCAGTTCGCGGGCCTCGACGGCCTTGCGCACCGCAGCGCGAGCCATCCCGACACGCTTGCCGGCCTCTGCCTTGGCTGCCGGGGGCAGCGCGCCGATCTCACGGTTGGCCAGGGCAAGCGCCGAGCGGTCGCCCGCATGCTCTATGCGCACGGCCTTGAGCGTGTCGAGGTCAGGCGCGGCAGCGATCGCGGCCAGCGCCGCGTCACGAGCGGCAGTGACCGCCGCGTCGGATACCGCGCTCACCTCGACGGGGTCGTAGGTCTTGTTCGGGGCGGACATCATCACTTCCGTGGGTCGGCGGGTGCTGCGCGCGATTCTACTGTCGTGGTCGGACAGGCCCGCCCTGCCGCACGCAGCCTCATCGATCGGGCTTGGTGCGCCCCTGGGGTCCTGGCGATTGAGCCATCCGGGCGTCCGGGGAGCCCGGCCCGATGAGGTCGTCGTCAACCTGCGTGCGTTCGAGCCGAGCGGGCATACGCATACAAGCAGACCGCCGCGGCCGTGGCGACGTTCAGGCTCTCGGCCCGACCGAGGATCGGAATGCGCACCACCTGATCCGCTTCTGCGAGGAGGTCATCGGGCAGCCCGTGCGCCTCATTGCCGAAGAGCCACGCCACCGGTCCATCCAGCAGGTGGGCGCGCTCGGCTTCGAACAGGTCAACCGCTCGTGTGGCCACGTCCGCGGCCAGCACTCGGATCCCCGCCGCCCGCAACCGGGCGACTGCATCTGCCGTGCGCCCGGCAGCCACGACGGGCAGGTGCAGCAGTGACCCGACCGATGCGCGCACGACCTTCGGGTTGGTCGGATCCACCGAGCCGTCCGAGAAGGCGACGAACCAGGCGCCGACGGCATCCGCAACTCGGATCAGCGCCCCTGCGTTGCCAGGATCGGCCATCTCGTGGGCCAGCACGGCCTGCCCCGATCGGCCGGACCGGAATGGCCGGACCGCATCATCGAGCGAGGGCTGAATCCAGGTGCAGGTCGCGATGAGGCCCTGCGGGGTGCGTGCGTCTGCCAGGCTGGCGAGAGCCGCTTCTTCGACGACCAGCACGGGAAGCCCGAGCGCGACAGCGGTCCCCACCTCAGGAGCCCGCCGATCCATCGCCTCCTCGGTCACGAAGACCTCGCAGGCGACACCGGCGGAGATCGCCTCGCGCACGGCTTGGGGACCCTCGGCGAGGAACTGCTGGTTGACCGCGCGGTGCTTGGCCTGCAGAAGCTTGCGAGCTGCGCGGACTCGTGCGGACCTGGCCGTGTACACCTGCACGTACAAAGGATGCCAGCCGGGGTCGCGGGCCTGCCCCCGCCACCGTCGAGGCATGGTCGCGAACCCGCCACCGATCGCGGCAGGTCCTCGACGCCCCGTCCCAACGTGAACACGCCGCGAGCCGAGCCCTCCATGCATGACCGGCGGCTCCCGCACGGAACGGTCAGCCGGAGACCGGTCCTGGACCAGATGGGCACCCCTCGCAGCGTCGCCTTGACATTCCCATAACCCTTGCTTACCTTGTGCGTAGGGGGCAGGACCCCACGACTCCCGGAGGGGAGGCGGCGCGACCGGAGTTCCGATGGAGCCCCGGGGGCAGTCCCAGCGGGCCGCCGAGAGGCGGCCCACTGGGAC
>JBAVLA010000077.1:0-2279 GCA_049688595.1 Candidatus Nanopelagicales bacterium
CTCGCCCGCTTCCGTGGGAGGGGGGTTCGTTGCGGGTTGGCACCGGCGGATCAGGTGAACCAGCCGCGTGCCACCGGGTCGATCGACGGCCGGGAATCCGCGTCGGTGAAGGGGTCAACGCCCCCGACCCACGCCTTCAGCGATATCCCCGAGATGAGGCGGTAGGGGAAGGAGGCCCGGGCCAACGTCCGCTCCAACGCAGCGATCGGCAGGGACCTGGCGCTCGCCAGCACCACGAGGTTGCCGTAGCGGCGGCCCTTCCACACCGACACCTCCGCGCTCACGCCCTGTTGCGGGAGCGAGAGGGCCAGGCCGGCCAGACAACGCTTGGACCAGTCGAAGGGAGCCCGGTCACCCAGATTCATCGCGAGTTGCCCGCCGGGGTGCAGCACCCGTGCGGCGTCGGTGAAGAACTCCGCCGTCGCCAACTCGGCCGGCACCTGGGCGCCGGCGAACGCGTCCACGATGATGAGGTCGGCGTAATCGGTCGGCATCTCGCGCAGGCCGCTGCGTCCGTCCGTCGGACGGATCTTGATCCCGCTGTTGCGCGCGAGGGGCAGTCGGGCGCGCACCTCGTCGATCAGGGCGACGTCGGGTTCGAGCACGATCTGAGCGGTGTGCGGACGGCGGGCCTCGACGAAGCGGGGCAGCGTGAGCCCTCCCCCGCCGATGTGGACGACCCGGACGCGCTCAGCCTCGGGCCGCTGCAGGATGGTGGCCTCGAGGATCTCCGCGATCCGCCGCACGTACTCGAACTCCAGCCGCAGTGGATCGGAGAGATCGACCCACGACTGCTCGGTCAGCCCCGAGCGAACCACGAAGGCACCAACGTGGATGTGGTCCGGGACGATCTCACTCACCAGCGCCTCCCCTCGATCACCAGCGAGGATAGCCCCGAAACCGGCTCGCGCCGCGACGTTGCTCCTCGCCCACGAGGGACGGGCCGGCGCGGCGGCGGGGGCGCCCCCAAAGAACGCCATGACTCTGCGCACCCCTCGCCACTTTGCGCCCCTTACCCGACTCTGCGCCCTCTAGAGAGGGCGCAAGGTCACCTACGGGGCGCAAGGTCGAGAGGAAGGGGCGCAAGGTGGACAGGACGAAGGCGAGGGACGGGGGCGCAAGGTCGAGAGGACGAAGGCGAGGGACGGGGCGCAGAGTCCGCGGAAGGGGGGACGGCGCAGGCCGCGCTCAGCTGACCGGCGCGCCCGCCACCACCTCAATCCCTGAGCCGTCCGCGTTCACGTCGAAGCTGATGGTGTCGCCGTCCACCAACTCCGCCGCGAGCACCCGCCGCGCTAGCGCGTCCTCGATCGTGGTCTGCACCAGCCGCTTCAGCGGACGGGCGCCGTAGACCGGGTCGAAGCCGGTGCGCGCGAGCCAGTCCTTCGCGGCCTGCGTGACCTCCAGGGTGATCCGGCGATCGGCCAGCCGCTCGTTGACCCGACGCAGCTGGATCTCGACGATCCGGGCCAGCTCTTCGGTGCCCAACGGGTCGAACATCACGATGTCGTCGAGCCGGTTCAGGAATTCCGGCTTGAACGACTTGCGGACGATCCCCATCACCGCCTGCTCCTTGAGCTCCCGCGACATCGACTGATCGGCCAGGAACTGCGAGCCGAGGTTGCTGGTCATGATCAGGATCACGTTGCGGAAATCGACCGTCCGGCCTTGGCCGTCGGTCAAGCGTCCGTCGTCGAAGACCTGCAGCAAGATGTTGAACACCTCGGGGTGCGCCTTCTCGACCTCGTCCAGCAGCACCACCGAGTACGGACGGCGCCGCACGGCTTCGGTCAGCTGACCGCCCTCTTCGTAGCCGATGTAGCCAGGAGGGGCACCGACCAGCCGCGAGACGGTGTGCTTCTCGCTGTACTCGCTCATGTCGATGCGGATCATCGCGCGCTCGTCGTCGAACAGGAACTCCGCCAGCGCCTTGGCCAGCTCGGTCTTGCCGACACCGGTGGGGCCCAGGAACAGGAAGGTTCCGGTGGGACGGTTCGGATCCGAGATCCCCGCCCGTGAACGACGGACGGCGTCCGAGACGGCGACCACGGCCTTGCGCTGGCCGATCAGCCGCTTGCCGACCTCCTCCTCCATGTGCAGCAGCTTCTCCGACTCCCCCTGCAGCAGCTTGCCGACCGGAATCCCGGTCCACGCGGCCACCACCTCGGCGATGTCGGTGGCCGACACCTCTTCGCTGACCATCGGCTTGGCGTGCTTCTCCGCTTCGGTGGCGGCGACAAGCTCGGCCTCCAGCGCCGGGATCTGGCCGTACAGGATCT
>JBAVLA010000078.1:0-4766 GCA_049688595.1 Candidatus Nanopelagicales bacterium
GGCCGGGTCGAACCCGTCAAGGACGTCCTCGATCGACTGCAGCGCCTGATCCGCCGATCCGTTTCCCATAGACCAAGCCAACCACACCGCGCCGACGAAAATCCCTTGTGAACATGAGAATCACCTGAATAAATAGAACAGGTGTTCGAATTATTTCGAGAGTCGCTGCGAGCCAGGCTGACCCCACGAACAGCCGCTACGCGCGGCCCCGCCTGCCTCCAACAACCGTCTGGCCGAGGCACCGGCGCCCGCCCTGGAACCCCGCCGAACCGACCGAGCTAGAACAACAGTGAGCCCAACCCTCGACGAAGACCCACCTGCTCACCGACCCTCCGAATGGCCAGTAGGGTGCCAGCCACGTACGGCTCGGAGCCCACGCCCGGATCGTGCCGCATCACGAGCCGCTCCCCGGGGCCGGCGAAGACGACCTCCGTGCTGACGAGGAAGCTCGGCAGCCGAACCGAGTGAATGCGCGTCCCGGACACGCTGGCCCCGCGGGCCTCAACCGGTCCGTGCAACTCCGCCAACGCCAAGGACTCCCCTGGCTGCCTGATTCGCCCCAGGCTCTCCGCCAGTTCACGGGCGGTGCCGCTGGGCACGTCGACCTTTCCGGCCGCCGCGTAGTCGATGATCTCCCACTGGGACACGTGTTCCGCGGCCATTTCGGCGGCACGCCGCAGCACTGCAGCCATCACCGAGAAGTTGCCCGCCGCGATCACCCCCACGCCGCGATCGTGAGCCAGTCCGTCCAACTCCGCATAGTCGTCGGCGGTCAGCCCGCTCGATCCGATCACCACGTCGACGCCGGCGTTGACGGCGGCCCACACGTTGGGACGTACGGCAGTGGCGCTGGTGAAGTCGACGAGCACGTCGGGCTTGGCCTCCTGAAGCGCCTCCACCACACTCGCGTACACCAGCCCGCCACTTGTCGAACCTGCGGCGTCGGAAAGGGCTTGCCCGGCCGCCGAGCGGGACACGCCCGCGACCAGCTTCAGGTCCTCCGACTCAGCGATGGCTTTGAGGATCGGCGGCGCCGTCCGGCCGGTGACTCCGGCGAAGCAGACAGTGATCATGCGCGGAACGCTACCCCTGAAACTCGCCGAGCTCAGGTGATGGTGATGGTCCGTTCGTGCAGGCCGGTGGCTCCGTCCGGCGCTGTCGGACGCTGGACGGCGTCCTGCACCCGGCCCTTGGTGTCGACGGCCCTGACCTGGATGCGGTGCCTGCCCGCGGTGGCGTCCGTCCAGCGATAGACCCATTGGCGCCACGTGTCGGAGGACGGAACCTCGCCGAGGTCGGCCTCCCGCCACGGCCCGCCGTCGATGCTGACCTGCACCGCCGAGATGCCGGTGTGCTGCGCCCACGCCGTGCCGGCGACGACGACCTCACCGAGCGGACGGGTGGCGCCCTGGGCGGGCACCTCGATCCGTGAGGACAGCTTGATCGGTCCGCGCGCCGACCAGCCGCGCGGCGTCCAGTAGCCCTGGGCACGATCGAACCGGGTGACCTCGAGGTCGACGACCCACTTGGTCGCCGACACGTAGCCGTAAAGGCCGGGCACCACCATGCGCACCGGGTAGCCGTGCTCGAACGGCAGCGGTTCGCCGTTCATCGACACGGCCAGCAGGGCGTCCCGCCGGGGATCGGTCAGCGTGTCGAGCGGGGTGCCGGCCGTGAACCGGTCCTGGGAGGTCGACAACACCATGTCCGCCTCTGGGCGCACCCCCACTTCGGCGAGCAGGTCACGGATCGGCACGCCCGTCCAGACGGCGTTGCCCACCAGGTTTCCGCCCACCTCGTTCGAGACGCACATCAGGGTCACCACGCGTTCGATCAGGGGCCTGCGCAGCAGGTCGTCGAAGCTGAGGGTGAGTTCGCGGTCAACCAGGCCGTGGATGCGCAGCGACCAACTGGCGGCGTCGATCGTGGGGACGCTCAGCGCGGTGTCGATCCGGTAGAAGTCCTTGGTGGGCGTGACGAACGGCGCCGCGCCGGGCACCCGAAGCTCCGCGCCCGCGGGGATCGGCTCGCTGGTGGCGGGCGGTGGCAGCTTGAGCGTCTCGCGCACCGACGACGCCGCCCGTGCGGCAGCGGAAGCCACGCGTCCCAGCACGCCCGCCCCCAGGCCGGCAGCGGTGACGACGAGCGCGGTCAGCACGAACTGGCGGCGGGGCATCCCTTGTCGCTGCTGGCCGCTTGAGGCCGTGGCGGGGGCAGGAGCATCGGCCGCTGCAAGCCCCTTGCGCCGCAGGAAGGCCAGCGCGATGATCCCGACGCCCGTCCCGATGATGGGGGTGATCGCCGCGCTGGGCGTAGGCGTCCGAGTGACCGCCGCGACCACACCCACCAGTCCGAGGAGTCCGAGCAGGGCGTTTGCCAGCCGCAGGCTGCGTCGCAGCGCCAGGCCGATGCCGCACCCGATCAAGGCCAGCATGACGAGCATGACGACCATGAGGAACGCCTTGTCACCCGTCCCGAAGGCGGCGATCGCCGCGTCCTTGACCGGGGCGGGGGTCCAGTCGATCACCCAGCCGCCGACCGCTGTCAGCGGCGAGCCGGCCGGCCCGAGGAACCAGGCCAGGAGTTCGGCGGTACCGACCGCCACCGCCGTAGCGGCGACCCCGGCCAGCAGCCACGGGGCACCGGCGTTCCTGGCGCCCGCAGGCGCCCGTCCACCGGAGTCAGCGTCACTCACGCGCGCAACGATACGTCGCACCCCCGCAGGGCGGCCGCCCCGGGCCGGCGCTACCCCAGGGCGGGACCGATCGACTCGGTGGAGGCACGGATCGCCTGCGCGACGATGGTCAGCGCCGGGTTCATGGCGCCGGAGGAAGCGAAGAACCCGCCGTCCATCACCCACAGGTTCTCCACGTCGTGGGTGCGGCACCACCCGTCCAGCACGCTGGTGGCCGGGTCGGTGCCGGCGACGACCGTCCCGCACTGGTGGGAATTCATCGAGATGTCGAACGGCTGCACGCCGATCACCTGGTAGCCGCAGCCGCGCAACAGCGCCTTCGCCCGCTTCATCAGCCGGGCGTGCGTGGACAGGCCGACGGCCGTGCGGGTAGTCACGATGCGCCCGGCCGGCGTCAGCGTGACGCGGTTGTCGCGCGACGGGAGATCCTCGGCCATCACCAGCCACTCGATGCTGCGGGCCGCGTACTGGTCGAGGATCGGCGTGGGAACGCGGCTCGCGAAGGTGTGCATCATCACGCCCTGCACCTTGCCGATCAGCTGCATGACGCCCAGCGGGCGTCCGTCCCCACCGTCGTGGTACCAGTCGTTGACCGACAGCGTCTTGGTGAAGACCGCCCGGTTGGGCCGCCGCACGTCGAACGCGGCGATGTGGGCGTTGTTGTGCATCATCAGGTTGCGTCCGACCATGCCGGAGGCATTCGCCAGGCCGTCGGCGTGACCGTCCTGAGCGGAGGCCAGCAGCAGCGCCGCCGAGTTCACCGCCCCCGCGGACAGCACGAACACGCGTCCCGACACCGTCTGGGTGCCCTGCGGGCCGGTCACCACGACGTGGTCGATGCGGCTTCCGTCCGGTGTCGTGACCAGGCGGCGCACCCGCATCCCGGTCTCCAACCGGACGCGCCCGGTGGCCAGCGCCGGCTCGATGCCACACGTCTGGGCGTCGCTCTTGGCGTCCAGCAGGCACGGGAAGCCGTCACACGTGGGACAGCGGACGCAGCGTCCGTCGCCACCAAGGTCGACGCCCATCGCGTTGGACGCCGGATGCGCGCCCTGGCCGATGAGGCGCTCGGCCAAGTCGGCGACGTACGGCTCGTGGGGCATCGGCGCGAACGGGAACGGCTGGCTCCGCCAACTCTCGGTCGGGTCTTCGCCGGTGATCCCGTGCACGCGGTACAGCGCCTCGGCACGGCAGTAGTAGGGCTCCAGGTCGGCGTAGCTGAACGGCCAGGCGGGCGAGATCCCCTCGTCGTGTTCGACCGCCCCGAAGTCGCTTTCCCGAAGCCGGGGCAGGCTGGCCCCGTAGACCTTGGTGTTGCCGCCCACCAGGTAGTGGACGCCGGGCGCGAACTCGTGCCCGTCACCGTCCAGCCACTTCTCGGCCGGCTTGTAGCGACGGTCGACGAAAACGGCTCGCGGCGACCAGTTCTGGATCTCGTGGGGCAACTGCTCGCCCCGCTCGAGGACGAGCACTTCGTGGCCCGCCTGGGCCAGCGTGAGGGCGACGGTGGCCCCTCCCGGCCCGGATCCGATGACAACAACGTCGCTGGAAAGATCGGCCACGATGCCACTCCTTCGGTGTCAGAATGAGGCCAACCTAGCCCCGTCCGCCGACGCTCGTGGGAGATCATCGTGGCTCAATCCTTCCTGTCCACCCTCACCGGCTCGTTCTCGAAACCGGCCGCGGAGAATCCCACCGTGGCGATGATGGAGGCCGCGTACTCCCATCACGGCCTGCTCGCCCGCTACCTCAACTGCGAGGTGGACGCCGAGCACCTCGCCGACGCCGTGCGCGGCGCCGTCGCCATGGGGTGGGTGGGCTTCAACATCTCGCTGCCGCACAAGCAGACCGTGATCCCGCTGCTCGATGAGCTGTCGCCGGCGGCGAGCCTGATCGGGGCGGTCAACTGCGTCACCATTCGCGACGGGCGGCTGCTGGGCGAGAACACCGACGGCAAGGGCTTCCTGGCGTCGCTGCGCGGGGTGTGCGATCCGGCCGGCAAGCGGTGCGTGATCGTCGGGGCCGGTGGGGCGGCGCGGGCCATCGCCTTCGAGCTGGCGCTGGCTGGGGC
>JBAVLA010000079.1:0-20842 GCA_049688595.1 Candidatus Nanopelagicales bacterium
TCCTGCCCGGCGACCCAGATGGCCGACCTGGCCGCTAGCGTGGCGGCCGAGGACGGCCTGGCCGAGGCGGAGGCCCTCTTCGACTGGGTGACCGCGACCACGGACGCCGCCACGACGCGCAGCCACGAGTCCCGACCCACCTGGTCGGACCGCGTGGACCGCTGGGTCACCGCCCCGCTGGTCGGACCCGCGACCTTCCTGCTCGTCATGTGGTGGGTCTTCGCCCTGACCACGACTGTTGCCGCGCCGCTGCAGGATGCCCTGGACGGCTTCTTCTCCGGGCCGGTGACCGCCGCCGCGCTGGCCGCGCTGTCCGAGGTCGGGCTCGGGGGCACGCTGGTCGAGGGGTTCATCGTCGATGGACTCATCGCCGGTGTGGGCATGCTGCTCACCTTCGTCCCCCTGATGACAATCATGTTCGCGCTCCTGTCGCTGCTCGAGGACTCCGGGTACATGGCCAGGGCCGCCGTCGTGACCGACCGGCTCATGGGGAGGCTCGGGCTCCCGGGTCGCGCGTTCCTGCCGCTGGTCGTGGGATTCGGGTGCAACGTGCCGGCCATCTCGGCGGTCCGAGTGCTGCCTGACGCCCGCCACCGGCTGCTGACCTCCCTGCTGGTGCCCTTCACCTCCTGCTCCGCGCGGCTGACGGTGTACGTGATGGTCGCCGCCACGTTCTTCCCGGACAGCGCCGGCACGGTCGTGTTCCTCATGTACGTGGCCAGCATCATGCTGGTGATCGTCGGCGGCCTGCTGCTGCGCGCGACCCTCATCCGCACGATTGGCAGCGACCCGCTGCTCCTGGACCTGCCCCCCTACCAGCGACCGTCGCTGCGGCTCCTGGGCCAGGCCACCTGGATGCGGGTCCGCGGGTTCCTGCAGACGGCTGCGGGGATCATCGTGGCAACCGTCGCATTAGTCTGGATGCTGGGCGTGATCCCCGCCCCTGGCACGACCGCCGCGATCGGCGCGGTCCCGATCACCGACAGCCTCTACGCCTGGCTGGCAGACACCGCAGCGGTGCTGTTCCTCCCCACCGGGTTCGCCGAGTGGCACGCGATCGGGGCCCTGATCGTGGGCTTCGTCGCCAAGGAGGCCGTGATCTCCTCGTGGGCCCAGACGTACCCGGCAGGCTCGGACCTGTCAGCCGCCGTCTACGCTGATTTCGCTGCCAGCTCCGGTGGGCACCCGCAGGCCGCGGCCGCTGCGTTCCTCATCTTCCTGCTTGCATACACCCCGTGCGTGGCCACGCTGGCGACCCAGAGGCGCCAGATCGGCACCAGATGGACCCTCGTGGGCGTGGGGATGCAGTTCACGTTGGCCTGGTTGCTGGCCGTGGCCACCTTCCAGGTGGGAGCGTGGCTCCAATGACGGCATCCGCCCCGCCCGCCCGGGCCGCTCTCGCTCCGACCGCCCATCGGCCTCGCTCCAGCCTCGCTGCGGTCCTGATGGCCGTCGCGGAAGGGGCGGGATCCACCGCCGAGGTATCCCGACGGACCGGCATCGACCAGGAGGCAGCCGAGATCGCCCTGGCCGCACTCGCCGCCGCGGGTCGGATCCGCCGGGTCCTGGTCTTCGGCGGGGCGTGCGCATCCGATGGGTGCCTCCCGTGCGCGTCTGCGGCAGGGTGCGCCTCGGCCGGGGTCGGCTCGCTGGTTGGATCCGGCCTGACCGCGTGGCGCGTCATCGCGCAATAGGCGGCCGGATCAGCTGATCGGCCCAACGCTCAACCCCGCAGGCGAGTCGTGGCCTCTGTCCCAGGCGATGACGGCACCCGAGCCGGCCGCGACCTCCTGCTCGTGCCTGAGCAGCCACGCCTTGACCTCCAGGCCGCCCGCGAAACCGGTGAGGTCGCCGCTGCCGGACACCACCCTGTGACAGGGCACGATGATCGAGATGGGGTTGCGCGAGTTCGCCCCACCGACCGCTCGCGCCAGGTTCGCATCGCCGAGGGCGCGGGCCTGCTCGCCGTAGCTGATGGTCGCCGCGAACGGGATCGTGCGCAGCACCTGCCAGGCCCGCAGCTGGAACTGCGTCCCGACGGGATCCAGGGCCACGTCGAACTCCCGTCGCGTTCCTGCGAAGTACTCGGCCAGCTCCTGGGCAGAAGCTTCGAGGTGCGCGCGGGCCAAGCGGCCAGCCTCGCCGCCCGCACCGCCCGCGTTGTCGTCGTGGCCCCGCGGGCGCGGACACTCCGCCCGGGGCCACAGCACAGCCCGCAGGCCAGCCGGACCAGCGACCAGCTGCAGCTGGCCCATCGGGGAGTCGACGACCCTGCTGATGAGCGGGCCCGCCCCGCCCGGCGCGCGAGACGTTCCCTTCACAGATCCTCCTGTCCGCCACAGGCTCCATGGCGTGCCCCTGCGCTGGTCATCCAGTCCGGTGTCCATGGACCCAATCCTCCCCCGGGCGATCGGCAGGCACTTGCAGGGATCGGACGCGGGACCGCGGCAGGTTCGGGGGGCTGGACCGGGATATGGTGCCTCACCATGGCTGCCTCGGAACGCCCGCCCCACGAGATCTCCTTGAAGGTTCGCGGATACCACCTCGACCTGTACGGCCATGTGAACAACGCGCGCTACTTGGAGTTCCTCGAGGAGGCGCGCTGGGCGATGATCGAGGAGCGAACTGATCTGCCCCGCGTCCTGGCGGAAGGCCCGGCGATGGTCGTCGTCCACTTGAGCATCGACTACCGGTATCCGGCAAGCATCGGCGACGAGCTGGTCATCGCGACCCGGATCGGCCAGATCGGCCGGAAGAGTGCCGTCATCCATCAGGAGATCCGGCTGGCTGGGCCAGGCACCGCGGTGGCAGAGGCGGACCTGACGCTCGTATTCGTTGACAAGGCCACAGGGCGGGCCGTGCCGATCGACGGCGAGCTGCGTGAGTTCCTCGCCGGGCTCGACTGACGGACAGTACTGGCCCACGACAGTCGCGCTCATGGCCCCAACTCGCGCCGCGGACGGGCCAGGTGAGGGCCGTGACGGCACGCACCCGCCCGACCCGGGCATCTCCCCGGCGGGTCGTGACTTAGGTCCCCCGGCTCGGGGCCCCCTGCCCCCTAGGAGCTCCGCGGCCGATGCGGGATGCTTGGAGTCGGACTCTTGCGGTGGAGGCAGTCATGGAGAAGACCCACACGAATGGGGTGACCCTGCCGTCGCCGACCACGCAGGAGGAGATGGCGGCGCGCCGCCGAGGGGCCCAGTGGGCCCGGGCGGTGGTCACTGAGGCGATGTCGCGCCCGGTCCTGACGATCGACGTGTCCGAGAGCCTGTGGGACGCGTGGCAGCTGCTCAGTGTCTCCGGGTTGCGCCACCTGGCGGTCGTTGACGACGGTGTCTGCATGGGTGTGATCTCCGACCGGATGCTGCTGACCGACGTTCCGGTCGCCGAGGAGCGCCTGCGGGTGCGCGGGGTGGGCGAACTGCTGTCTCGAGCCCCGGTGCGCCATGTGCTGGACACCGCGCCCTTGGCAGAGGTGGCCCGGACGATGGCGCGGTACTCGGCCGAGGCCGTCCCAGTGCTGGATGCGCAGGCGCGCCTGATCGGGATCGTCACCGGCTCCGACCTCGTGCGGTGGTGGGCTGACGACGGGTCCTAGCCCCCGCGCCGACGACGGGTCGTAGGCTTCGCGGGTGGCTGACGCGAGGACCGACCGGCTCGTCTGGATCGACTGCGAGATGACCGGGCTCGACCCGGTCCACGATGAGATAGTCGAGATCGCGGTGATCGTTACCGATGCTGAGCTCAACGAGCTCGACGGCGGCGTGAGTGTGGTCGTCCGGCCGGCGGACCTCTCCATCCTGGAGCGCATGGACGACGTCGTCGTACGCATGCACACCGAGTCGGGCCTCCTGGTCGACATCCCAAACGGCATCCCCTTGGCAGAGGCCGGACGGATCGTGATGGAGTACGTCACCGGGCACGTGCCCGAGATGCGCCGCGCCCCACTGGCCGGCTCGAGCGTCTACGTCGACCGCGGCTTCCTCGCGCGGTACCTGCCCGAGCTCGACGCCCACCTGCACTACCGGCTCGTGGATGTCTCCACGATCAAGGAGCTGGCCCGGCGCTGGTATCCGCGCGCCTACTTCAACGCCCCGGTGAAGACCGGGGGGCACCGCGCCCTGGCAGACACCCGTGAGTCGATCGCCGAGCTGCGCTACTACCGGGACACGCTGTTCGTGGCCGGACCCGGCCCCTCGGCGAACGAGGCACGGTCGGCCGCAGCCAATCATGTCGTGGACCACTCGACTGCACGTTGCACCGCAGGCCACGGGGTTGACGCTTCCACGGCGGAGGAGCCCAGCTGATTCAGGTACACTTCTACGTGCCGCGGGCGATCCTCGCGGACATGGTGGGTGTAGCTCAATTGGTAGAGCACCTGGTTGTGGTCCAGGCGGTCGCGGGTTCGAGTCCCGTCACTCACCCCAAGGGAACCCTGATCTGGGTTCCACAGGATGGCCCCCTCCCGGGACGCTCGGTAGGGGGCTATATCACGAGGCTCACCCAAGGACTGTCCCCCGGATCACCCACTGGCGTCGTCGCCAACCCTGACCCCGTCCTCGCCGACCCTGCCCCCCGCATCGCCAACGCTGCCGACGGAGGCGCCCCCTGCAGGGTCGCCGCCCTCCACCGGGCCGCCGCGCGTCCCGCGGGGACGACCCGGCCGCCGCATGGCACCCGCCGACCCGGGCAGGCGCCCCGCTGCTTGAAGCGCCTGCCGGAGGAGGAACTCCATCTGGGCATTCGTGCTGCGCAACTCGTCGGCCGCCCACTTCGCCAGGGCGTCATGCACGGCCGGATCGAGTCGCAGCAGCACGCCCTTTCGGTCGGCCATGGCCGGCCTCAGTACAGCGAGCCCGCGTTGACGACCGGCTGGGTGTTCTGCTCGGAGCACAGGACCACCAACAGGTTGGACACCATCACGGCCTTGCGCTCATCGTCGAGGACCACCACGTCCTGGGTCTCCAGCTGATGCAGCGCCTGCTCGACCATCCCGACCGCACCCTCCACGATCCGGGCGCGGGCCGCAACGACCGCGTCGGCCTGCTGGCGGCGGAGCATGGCCTGCGCGATCTCGGGGGCATAGGCCAGGCGCGTCAGCCGTGACTCGATGATCCTCACCCCGGCCGGGGCGACCCGCTGGCCGATCTCCCGGCTGAGCTCAGCGGTTATCTCCTCGGCGTTGTCACGAAGGCTCAGGCGCGCCGTGCCCGCGTTGTTGTCGTATGGGTAGGAGTTGGCGATGTGGCGCACGGCCGTCTCGGTCTGGATGGACACGAAGTCGACGAAGTTGTCCACGTCGAAACTGGCCATTGCCGTGTCGGTCACCTGCCACACCACCACGGCTGCGATCTCGATCGGGTTCCCGGCCAGGTCGTTGACCTTGAGCACGTCGGTCTCCTGGTTGCGGATCCTGGTGGAGATCGAGCGGCGGGTGGTCAGCGGGTTGACCCAGCGCAGGCCATCCTGGCGGATCGTCCCGACGTACCTGCCCAGGAGCTGCACCACGCGCGCCTTGCCCGGGGCCACCGGGGTGAGTCCGACCATCAGGATGCTGAGCACCACGAGGGCGACGATGCTCAAGGCGAAGTGGATCGGAAGGCTGCCCGTCTCCTCCGCAACGACCGCCGCGCTGATGATCCCCCAGACGCTCGCGATGATCCCGACCAGCCCGACGAGTACGACCGGCCAGCCGTTGATGCTGTGGGCACGGTGCTCGGTGATGGGGACATGGGGGTGCGGCCCTGCCGGGAGGCCCTGGGCGGGGGCGCCCTGAGCGGGGGCGCCCGGCGATGCAGGGAGACCGGGCGACGCCGGGGAGAAGGCGGGGTTGGGGGTCTGCGCGGTCATGGGTGCCTCCTGTGGGCTGGCAAACTGATATCAGTTTACACCCGACCACGCCGGTGGATCCACAGGGAGCTCACACCTCGGCGATGGGAATGTCCGCGTCCGCGAGCCGCCCGACATCAACCTCGCGCCCCGACAGTATGAGATCCTCAATTGGCTCGGTGGCATCCCAGACGTTGACATGCATGCCGGCGAGGACTCGATCGCCGCTGGTCCAGAAGGCCACGAACCTCCGCGCGGCGACGTCGCCCCGGATCAGGACCTCTGAGCCGGTCGGCGCGTACCCGATGTACTCCATCCCCAAGTCGTACTGGTCTGTGTAGAAGAACGGCAGGCGAGTGTAGGCGGCGTCCAGTCCGAGCATCGAGCGCGCAGCGACCGGCCCCTGCCGCAGAGCGTTGGCCCAGTGCTCGACCCTGATGTGTCGGCCGAGGATCGGGTGGTGGGCATCCGCGACGTCGCCGGCCGCGTAGATGCGGGGGTCGGAGGTCCGCAGGTGCTGGTCAACGCGGATGCCATCCGAGACGTCGAGGCCGCAGGCCTGCGCGATCTCGGTGTTCGCAATGATGCCGACTCCCACGACTGCCAAGTCGGCGTCCACCCGGGTTCCGTCGGCGAGCTCAACGCCGACCAGGGCGCCGCCCGTTCCCAGGAAGCGGCCGATCGTGGCATCGCAACGCAGGTCGACGCCATGTTCGCGGTGGAGGTCGGCGAACACCGCGGCCACCTCGGGGCCCAGCGCTCGCTGCAGGGGCAGGGGCGCCTGCTCGATCACTGTCACCTCCCGGCCGGCGAGCCGCGCCGCGGCCGCAACCTCCAGGCCGATCCATCCCCCGCCGATGACGGCCACGCGCCGCGCCGCCGCCAAGCTGGCCTTCAAGGCATCTGCCTCGTCCAGGGTGCGCAGGTACCGGACGCCGGCGAGATCGGCACCGGGCACCTCGAGGCGTCGAGGTCGCGAACCGGTCGCCAGCAGCAGCGCGTCGTAGCCGACTCGCGCGCCGTCGGCCAGGGCCACCTCACCAGCGACACGGTCCACTGCGGTCACGGCGACGCCCAACCGCACCTCGATTCCCTGCTCAACGAACCACTCGGGCGCATGCACGAACACGCTCGCTCGCTCTTCGGCTCCCTGCAGGTAGGACTTGGACAGGGGTGGGCGCTCGTAGGGGTGGTGGGGCTCCTCCCCGATCAGGACGATCCGATCGGTGGAACCCTCAGAGCGCAGCGCCTCGGCCGCCTTCACCCCGGCCAGGCCAGCCCCGACTATCACGTACGTCTGCGACCCGTTCACAATGGTTAGCCTAATCCACGGCAGCTGGCTCCGACGGCAGGCTAGCCTCACCAGAGCCTTGACCGAGGTCGCCAGCCGCGCAAACAATGGAGGCGTGCCGGAGGGAGCCGTGATCAGAGCAGGCGAGTTGCGACACCTGGACCAAGGGCGCCGCGTGTCCATCGTGGGGCGCCTGGGGGTGTACCCGATGACGCAGTTCACGTTGCCCGCCCGCCGGATCATCGCCTTCCTCGCCCTGCATGACGAACCGATGACCCGCTCGACGGCGGCCGGGCGCCTGTGGCCGGATGCCCCAGAGACCCAGAGCCGATCGAATCTCCGGCGCGCGCTCTGGCAGGCGCCCGACGGCTGGATCCTCAGCGTCGGCGACGAGCTCACCCTCGACGCCGATGTCGACTACCCGACGGCCCGCGAGGTCGCCGCCCGCGCGATCGACGGCGGGCACCTGACGTTCGTCGAGGTCCAGCTCCTCAGCGAGGACCTGCTGCCCGGCTGGCACGAGGAGTGGGCAACAGCGGCCCAGGACTTCTTCCGGCTCCTCCGGGTCCAGGCGCTGGAGGCTGCGTGCCGGTCGATGACCAAGGCAGGCCAGCACGCGCTGGCGACTCAGGCCGGGATGGCTGCGCTCTCGGCCGAGCCGCTGAGCGAGTCCGCCGCTGACGCACTCATCAGCGCCCACCTCCGACAGGGGAACCGCTTCGCCGCTGCGCGGTGCTTCCGGGACTTCCGCCAAGCCCTGCGGATCGAGCTCGGCGTGGAGCCCAACGACGCTCTTGCCGCCCGATTCGATGGCCTCGGACTCCAGCTGAACTGACCACGGGCTTCGCGTGGCGGCCGGGCGACGCTCCTCCGCCCGCCAGGCCGAACGGCCGGCACCGCGGTTTGGTCCATCCCCACCGCGCTGATAAACTGGTTGAGCACTCGCGCCGTTAGCTCAGTTGGTAGAGCAGCTGACTCTTAATCAGCGGGTCGTAGGTTCGAGCCCTACACGGCGTACGTGAGCCCCTCGGCGATCCCGAGGGGCTTCGTCATCTCCAAGTAGCCCACGGCGCCGCGCGAGGCCGCACCCGCTATCCCGTCACAGGTAGAGCCCGGTGTCGCCCTCGGAGACGCGGGCCGCAGCCACAGCGTGGATGTCCCGCTCGCGAAGCATCACGTAGGCGACTCCGCGCAGCTCCACCTCCGACCGGGACTCTGGCTCGTAGAGCACCTGGTCGCCGACTTCGACGCCGCGCACGAGCGGACCGATCGCCACGGCGGTCGCCCACACCAAGCGCTTGCCGACGGCCGCGGTGGCCGGGATGAGGATGCCTCCTCCGGATCGGCGCTCACCGTCGGGCGTCTCCGCCCGGACCAGCACACGATCATGAAGCAGCTTGATGCGGACGGACCCGTCCGCGGCTGGGGTGAGGTCGGGTGCGGCAGGACCCCGGGACTCGGGCACGATCCGAGCCTAACTGGTGACGAGCCCCGTCGACGGCCCGGCGCCCAGACGCACGATGGTGCCGTGGGGTGGCGCTTCCGACAGTCCTGTGGCCACCGCCACCCGCGGGCCGTGTCGCATGCGGCCGACTCGGGCAAGGAGATCTGGCGGGGGTACCGTAGGCAGCCATGGCCGAACTTGCCGATGCCCTCGACTTGGGCTTGGAGGTCGGTGAGTTGGTGCAGCTCTCAGGCGGCCACACGACCCGGACCGTTGACCACATGGAGCGAATGGCTCGCGCACTCGGCGCTCAGGAGTGCCACGCGGCAATCTCGTCAATCAATGTGGCGATGACGGTGATGGCCGACGGCAGGACCCTGACAGCGGGCAGGCACGCGGTCCACTTCGGCATCAACTTCAGCACCCTCACCCAGGTCAAGCACCTCGTTGCCGATACCGAGGCCCTCGGCCTGACAGCCGCTCAGATCCGCTCCCGCCTGGCCCTGATCCGCAACGCGGGGCGGGTGTATCCGGTGTGGTTGGTGATGCTCGCCCTCGGCGGATCGACCGCTGCCTTCACGGCACTGTTCCACGGCTCGGCGGTCGCCATCGCGCTGGCCTTCTTCGCCGGGCTGGCGGGGGCCCTGGTCCGCCATTCGCTCACTGTTCGCCACTTCAAGCCCTTCGTGACGGTGGGCAGCTCGGCCTTCACCGCCGCGCTGCTCGTAGCCGGAGGCGGCCAGCTGCTCGGCCTCGGCGCGCAGACCGATCCAGCGCTGGCCGCGTCCACGCTGTTCGTCGTGCCGGGCGTGCCGATGCTCAACGGCACGGCAGACCTGCTGACGGCGCACTACCTGAACGGGTTGGTCAAGCTGGCGATGAGCGCCGTGATCGTGGCCTCCGCAGCAGTCGGGTTGGTGGTGGCCGTGATGGTGGTCGGGGTGCTCACGTGAACTGGCTGATGTCGCTGTGGGCCGGGGTGGCCGTCCTTGGGTTCGCAATGGTCTTCTCGGTGCCACGCAGGACGCTTCCCGGGATCGTCGCGCTGGCCATCGGCGCCCACCTGATGCGCACCCTCTGCATGAACCTGCATGCCGGCCTGCCGACCAGCAGCTTCATGGCCGCGCTCTTCGTGGGATTCACGGCGGCGATCATCGCTCCGCGAACAGGTCAGGCGACGCCGATCTACGCCTTCGCACCAGTCATCCCGCTGATCCCAGGCACGTACATCTTCAACTGCCTCAGGGCCGGGTTCGCCCTGACCGCTGCCCAAGAACCTGCCGACACCGCGGCGATCGTCGATGCGGCGATGATCTCGGCAGCGACGGCCACCCTGACGATCATCGCCCTGGCGGTGGGCGCGATCGGCCCGACGCTGCTGGCCGGACGCAGCCTGGCCAAGTTCGCCACTGGACGGGAAGACGCCTCAGCGGACTGACTAGGCCGATTCGGATGTCGGCAGCTGCTTGGTGAACTCCGCCACTTGTTCGCGCGGGACAGGCAGGAACACCAGCCCAGAAGGGATCGGCTTCTCCTTGGGCAGCGACAGGGCCCACCGAAGGGTCCTGGTCACGACCCGCAGGCCGATGAGGCCGGCACCCACGGCTGCGGCCGTGTAGGCGACCCGGTCCCAGCGGGGGCCAGCGTCGCTGAGGTAGTAGGCCTGCGCCTTCTCCTTCTGCCGCTGCATGACGTTCTTCGGGCTGACCCGATCCTCGATCTCGGCGATCGTGCTGACCAGACGGTCCCGGGTGGCCGCGAGGTCAGCCTCGATCTCCCCTGCCGTACGCGCTGGGGCCTGCTTGTCCTTCGCGGCTGCTGCCTGTGACACGACACCCTCCTCCGCCGGTGATCGCGCCCACCTTACGCGGGCATGCCCCAGCACCGCATCGCGGGATAGGCTCGACACGAACGAGTCAGCTCGACACGAACAAGTCAGCAAGGAGTGCCGATGGCCGCACGGCTGGCGCCCGGGGACACTGCCCCAGACTTCGACCTGGCCGATGACGCCGGGAACCGGGTCCGTCTGGCCGATCTTCGCGGGGAGCGGGTGGTCCTGTACGCATACCCGGCCGCGATGACTCCCGGCTGCACGACGCAGGCGTGCGACTTCCGGGACTCCTTGGACGCACTGCACGCCGCCGGCATCACCGTCATCGGGATCTCGCCGGACTCCCCCGAACGCCTGGCGAAGTTCCGCACGAAGGAGGGCCTCACCTTCCCGCTGGTCAGCGACCCGGACCGATCCGTGCTGGCTGCCTACGGCGCCTTCGGGGAGAAGTCGCTGTACGGCAGGATCGTAGCCGGGGTCATCCGATCCACGTTCGTGATCGGTCCGGACGGCCGCATCGAGAAGGCGATGTACGGGGTTCGGGCCAAGGGCCATGTCGCCAAGCTGCGGGCGGATCTGGGGCTGTAGCTCGAGCAGAGTCCGCGCTGGGATCGACCCACCAGGCCTGCAAGAATGTGAGCACGCGGGTGTGGCGGAACTGGCAGACGCGCAGGATTTAGGTTCCTGTGTCCAAGCGACGTGCGGGTTCGAGTCCCGCCACCCGCACGACTTGGCTCGTGGGATGAGGGGCGCGGGCTGCGCGTCACTTGGGTGCGGGGGCGGCCTTGGCTGCTGCGGTAGACGGTGCGGCGGCAGGAGCCGACTTGACCGGCGTTGCGGTTGCCGGTGCGGCGGCAGGAGCCGACTTGACCGGCACTGCGGACCT
This sequence comes from Candidatus Nanopelagicales bacterium, assembly GCA_049688595.1. Classification (GTDB taxonomy): domain Bacteria; phylum Actinomycetota; class Actinomycetes; order S36-B12; family CAIYMF01; genus Prado023. The sequence goes on from JBAVLA010000079.1 coordinate 11,282, forward strand.
GGCCGGCGCTGCTGGAGCCTTGGAAACGGGCTGAGCCACAGGGGACTTGCGGACGGGCCGAACTGCATGTGCCTTGGCGGGCTGCCGCTGGCCAGCCGACCTTGCCGCCACGCTGGCAGCCGGCGCGGGGGTTGGCGCGGGCGTCGGAACAGGCTGGTTCTGCACGACTCCCGGGGATGTGGTGACCGGAGGCGTTGCATCCGGTCCATCCGGTTGCCCACTCGGCTCCTCGGTGGCGGGCTGGCCCGTGGCAGGCGCCTGGGATGTCGGCTCCTCGGTGGCGGGCTCCTCCGTGGCAGGCTCTTCGGCGACCGGCTCGGCGGAGGTCGGCGGAGCCGCCGGGGTCGGGGTCACCGGCGCCTCAGTTGGGGCCGGGGCCTGAGTTGGGGTCGGGGTCGGGGGAGCCTCAGGGGTGACCGAGTCCGTCCTGGACGCCTCTCCCAAGCCGACCGCGTTCACCGCAGCCACCGCGAACCGGTAGGTCGAACCATTCGCCAGACCTTCGATGACCAGCGACGTGCCCGACGTCTCCCAGCGCCCGGATCCCCCGACCTCGGACACTGCGTACCCCGTGACTGGCGAACGGCCGTCAGACACCGGAGCCGACCAAGCCAGCCGCACCTGGCCATCCCCAGCGGAGGCGGTCAGATCCCTGGGAGCCCCGGGAGCTGTCGCTGGTGCGGGGGCGGGCGAATCCGGGGACGGCGAGGGCGTGACCGACGGGGACGGCGTGACCGATGGGCGGCCCGGAGCGGGGTCAGCCGAGGGAACCGGAACGGGCTCGACCGACGGCGCCGGGACAGGGGCGACCGGCGTCACAGGGCCGGACTGGGCGGCGTCGCCTGCTCCGACGGCATTCACCGCAGCCACCGCGAACCGGTACGTCGACCCGTTCGACAGCCCATCGACGACCAGCGACGTTCCTGAGGTCTTCCATTTCCCGGGGCCGCCGACCTCGGTGATCAGGTACCCGGTCACGTCAGAACCCGCCCCGCTTGCCGGAGCCGCCCAGCGAAGCGTGACCGATGCGTCGCCGCCGACAGCGACAACATCGGTCGGCTTGCCCGGGGCCACGTCGGCGACCACCGGACCGGACGCCTCCGATGGAACCGACGCGCCGACGGAATTGCGTGCCTTCACCGTGAAGGTGTGGGTCGTCGAGTCCAGGGGCAGGTTGACGACGCAACTGGTGCCCCCGGACGTGGCGCACCCGGGACCGCCTGGCGTTGAGGTGACCGCATAGCCACCTATCCTCGCCCCACCATCGGACTCCGGAGCCCGCCAAGCCACCTCGACGGTGCCATCAGGCAGCACGTCGGCCTCGACCGCTTCTGGTGCTCCTGGGGTTGCCTGGACGACGATCGTGAAGCTCTCGTCCCGGGACACGCGCTCGGGAGCGGTGACCTCAAGGAAATACGATCCCGAGCCCAAGGGCCGGGAAAGCAGATCCCTGCCGCCGTCGGGGTCGGAGATGGATCCCAGGGCCTTGCCCTGCTCATCGAGCAGCTTCACCTCGAAGCCGTCGGGCACCCCGGTCAGGGCAGCCGAGAGCCGACCATCGTGGGGCATCTCCACCTGGTAGAGCCCAACCTGGCCGGAGCCCTCCACCGAGACCAGACCGTCGACCGACTCAGTCAGGGGGGAGCCCAGCGAGAGCGGAGCGACGGGGACCTCGACCGCGCCGTCGGGGGGCGACTGCTCCGACTTGCCCTCATCATCAGGCGCTTCAGCACGCCTGGAGCCCTCGGAAGCCTGTTCATCCGATGCCACTCGGCCGGCCACGGCGCTGCTGATCGGCTCGGAGGCCTCCGGCTCGATGACGATCTCGGGGAGCGCGCCGGGCAGGGGGACGAATTCGTTGTCGTCTCCGCGCAGGAGCGCATCGATGTCGTCCCTGGTCAGGATGCGGACCGGTGCGTCCGTCACGGCGTCAGTCACATCGGCGACAGCAGTCAGCCCGACGATCATCGATGCCGTGGCGCCCGCAGCCCATCCACAGACGCTGACCCAGGAAACCCCCACAAGGGAATGCTAGCCCAAGGTAATCGATAGCCCATAATTGCCCCCCCGTGGAAAGGCCAGCGGATGTCAATCGCGCCACTCGCGCATGGGGCAGTTCCGGATCAGTCCCCGCAATCCGGACATGCGGAGCCGTGATCAGTCGCTCGCGAGCAGGGCGGCCATGACGGGAACCAGTGCGCGGAACGCCTGCCCCCGGTGGCTGATCGCGTCCTTGGCCGCTGGGTCCAACTCGGCAGTCGTCAGAGCGGAGCCGTATGGCAGGAAGATCGGGTCGTAGCCGAATCCGCCGGTGCCCCGGCGCTCCCGGGTCAGGATTCCGTCCACCTCGCCCTCCACGACCCGGCACTGGCCGGGGTCGCCGTGCGGTCCAGGTGGCATGGCCAATGCCGCCGCGCAGAAGAAGTGCGCGCCACGGCGCTCGTCGGGCACCTCCGCCAACTGCGCCAGAACCAGGTCGAGGTTTGCCTCATCGTCACCGTGGCGGCCGGCCCACCGGGCCGACAGCACGCCCGGCATCCCGCTGAGGGCATCCACGCACAAGCCCGAGTCATCCGCTATGGCGGGCAGCCCCGAGTGGGCCGCCATAGCGCGGGCCTTGAGCAGGGCATTCGCGGCGAACGTGGCACCGGTCTCGGACACGTCCGGCATGGCGGGGAACGCATCCGCGCCGACCAGCTCCACGTCCACTCCGGCGTCTGCGAGGATCCGCCTCAGCTCGCCGACCTTCCCGGGGTTGCGGGTGGCCAGGACCACGCGCCGCGTCATGACCGCCCTCCGGTCGCCGGGATCGGCTGCAACGCGGCTGCCTGCAGCGCGGTCAGCTCGGCGCAGCCCCCAGCGGCCAGGTCCAGCATCCGGTCCAGGGCGGCACGATCGAATGGCTCACGCTCGGCAGTTCCCTGCACCTCCACGTACCGACCGGATCCGGTCATCACCACGTTCATGTCGGTCATCGCCCTCACGTCGTCGTCGTAGTGCAGGTCCAAGCAGGCAAGACCATCGACTATGCCCACGCTGACCGCCGCCACCGAGTCGATCAGGGGCTGCTTGGCCGCTGTGACCAGCCCCTTGCCCCGAGCCCACCCGATCGCATCGGCGAGGGCAACGTAGGCGCCCGTGACAGCGGCCGTCCGCGTGCCTCCATCTGCCTGGAGGACGTCGCAGTCAAGCACGACCGTATTCTCACCCAGAGCTGTGACATCCACCACAGCTCGAAGAGAGCGGCCGACCAGCCTGGAGATCTCGTGCGTACGCCCACCGATACGGCCGCGCACGGACTCCCGATCCGACCGCGTGGTCGTGGCCCTGGGCAGCATCGCGTACTCCGCGGTCACCCAACCGGAGCCCGACCCCTTGCGCCAGCGCGGGACGCCCTCGGTGAACGAGGCCGCGCACAGCACGCGAGTGGATCCGAAGGCGACCAAGCACGAGCCCTCCGCGTGATCGAGCCACCCACGCTGGAAGGTCACCCGGCGAAGCTCGTCGGGCCGGCGGCCGTCGGAGCGGAGCGCGACTGTTCCCTCATCGACAGATCTCACAAGTCCACCGCCATCCCTGGGGAAGCCAGCCGGACCTCCCCCTCGAAAACGTCCTCGGCCTCGGCCAGCGACTGCGACGGGTCGTTCCAGGCGACCAGGTGCGTGAGCAGCAGCCGGGGCACGGCAGCGGCGGTCGCGTGCTCAGCTGCCTGGCGCGCCGTCAGGTGCAGACCAGCCGGGTTCGACGGCCCAGACAGGAACGAGGCCTCGAAGAGCGCGAGGTCAGCGCCACGCGCGAGATCCACGAGCGCCTCGGTCGGCCCGGTGTCCCCGCTGTACGCCAGTGATCGGCCCCCGGCCGTGACCCGGATCGCGTAGGCGGGAACTGGGTGAACGACCTGAGCCACCGTGACCTGGAAGGGACCGATCCCGATCGCAGCGGACCCTAGCTCCAAGAAGCTGAAGGCCCGCTCGATGCCACGCCCCGAGTCAGTCGGACCCGCACGGTAGGCCGCCGCGATCCGACGCTCGGCGCCAGAGGGGCCATGCACCGACAGCTTGGGTGCGGGGCCGTCGGGGTGATACGCGCGCGCCACGTAATAACCCGTAAGGTCCAAGCAGTGGTCGGGGTGCAGGTGCGACAGGACCACGGCATCCACCGAACGCAGGTCCACATGTCGAGCGAGCGGACCCAGGGCACCGTTGCCCAGGTCGAGCACGACCGAGGTCCCCTCGTGCTCGACCAGATAGCACGAGGCCGGCGATTCAGGCGACGGGAACGACCCCGCGCAGCCGATGATCGTCAGGCGCAACGGACCTCCCCCAGGCTTCGGTCGGCCCCTCGCCGACTCGCGGCTCACCCTAGCGATCCCGCCCGCCTTCCCAGCTCCCGGCCGGGAAGAATGGCGCACATGTCTGTCTTGCCATCCGTGGGCGGTCCGGGCGTGGGGAACCCGGATGCCCCCATCGGGATCTTCGACAGCGGCGTGGGCGGGCTCACCGTGGCCCGGTCGGTCATCGACCAGCTGCCCGACGAGGCGATCATGTACGTGGGCGACACAGCGCGGGGCCCATATGGCCCTCGGCCGATCGCCCAGGTCCGCGCATTCGCCCTGGACGTCATGGACCATCTCGTCGACTCGGGGGTGAAGGCGCTGGTCATCGCGTGCAACTCGGCATCGGCCGCCGTGGTGCGCGACGCCCGCGAGCGCTACCCCGTGCCGGTGATCGAGGTCATCAAGCCCGCTGTCCGTCGGGCGGTCCGCGCGACCCGGTCCGGCACGATCGGGGTGATCGGGACCCAGGCAACCGTGACCAGCGGCGCCTACGAGGATGCCTTCGCAGCCGCTCCACACCTGGCGATCCACTCCCAGGCATGCCCGCGGTTCGTCGAGTTCGTCGAGTCCGGCGTCGTCACCGGCGATGAGGTGATCGAGGTGGCCCATGAGTACCTGGATCCGCTGCTCGACGACGGGATCGACACCCTCGTCCTGGGTTGCACCCACTACCCGCTCCTGACCGGCGTCATCGCGTACGTGTGCGGGGACGACGTGACGCTGGTGTCCTCCGCGGAGGAGACCGCCAAGGACGTCTACCGGACGCTTGCCGCGCACGAACTCGGCCGTCCCGAACACGCCCCGTCACCCGAGCACCGCTTCCTGGCCACTGGGGACCCTGAGCCGTTCGCGCGACTCGGCCGGCGCTTCCTGGGCCCCGAAGTACGTTCGGTGGAGCGGACTCCGCAGTGGGTCGCCGCCCTATGACCCGCGCTTCCGCAGGATCTGCGCCAAGTGCGACCATGTGACCTGTGAGCATCGCCCCAGTGGAGGAGACCGTCAGCGAAGCCGCTGACGAGTCCCTGCCGGACACGCCCTGGGTGACAATCGTCTGGAACGACCCGGTCAACCTGATGTCGTACGTCACGTATGTGTTCATGCAGTACTTCAGGTACCCCCGGGTGAAGGCCGAGCGACTCATGCGAGACGTGCACGAGAAGGGCCGCGCCTCGGTTTCGTCGGGAAGCCGTGAGGAGATGGAACGGGATGTGACTGCCATGCATTCATACGGGCTCTGGGCGACCTTGTCGCGGGACAGGTGAGCACCGTGGGGGTGCGGTGCGGTAGCGGCCGGCGATGGGCCTGATCGACCCGCCGGGGTTCCGGCGGAACCGCCTGGGCCAGGTCTGGCTGCACCTGCCGAAGGCTGAGCGGACGTTGATGGCGGACCTGCTGGAGCAGCTGTCGGAGATGCTCGCCCCGGACGAGCCCAGCCAGGCAACGCCCGACCCGCTGGCGGAACTCGTCGGCATCGAACCGTCTGCCCACCGCCCCGAGGATCCGGCACTTGCGCGGCTCTTCCCGGACGCCTACGCCGACCGCGACCTCGCCGACGAGTTCCGGCGGTTCACGCAACGCGAACTCCGGGACGCCAAGCTGGCCAATCTCCGGCTTGCCTCCGACAGCCTGAGCCGGGCGCACCCCACTCAGCTGACGCCGGAGGAGTGCCGGGCCTGGCTGGGGGCGCTCAACGACCTGCGGCTGGCGCTTGGAACGCGGCTAGGTGTGGAGGAGGGCAACGACGAGGAGTTCCTCGACCTGCCCGAGGACGATCCCCGGCACGTCATGTACCTGATCTACGACTGGCTGACCTATCACCAGGACCGACTGGTCCGCGCACTCGACCGCTGAGGAGCCTGCTGGGTCGTCTGCCCGCGGCGGCCCACTCAGCGGGTCTTGATCACGAACTCCGGGGAGCGCCCCGCGGCCATTCTCGAGGTCCGGGCGGTGACGACCTGGTACCTGTGCCGGACCTGGCCCCTGGGCCACTTGATCACGAACGTGACCTTCCCCTTCGCAGAGGTGCGAGCTTCATCCATCGTCTTCCAACGGCCGTCGACCAGCATCCTGCGCTTGACCACGATCCCGGCGCGCGCCGGGGTGACCCGGACCGTCAGCCGGACCCTTGCCCCGGGCTGGGGCTTGCTCGTCGATACCTTGGTGGCGACCCGGGGCGAGACGCTGGTCGACGCTTGGCCCAGTCCGGCGGCCCGATGCCAGGTCCCCGGCACCGTGGCGCGCCAGTGGCTCGATGCCGACAGGCCCGGCACCTTGAACGCAGCCCGGCCAGATCGATCCATCGGCTTGGCACCTACCGTCTGCCACTTGGCGGAGCCCCGGCTCCGACGTTGGAGCGTGACCTTGGTGCCCTTGGCCAGCTTGGCCTTGGACGCGACCTTCACGCTGACCGGCACGCTCACCCCGACCACCCGCTTGGCGGGTACCGCAAGGGTCACACTGGTCGGCTTCGGCGCCACTGACCGCGCATAGGCCCGCAGCGTGGTCCAGGAAGCCTCGTCGACGCCCGAGAGGTGCCAGATCGCAACCCCACCCAGCCGGTACTCCTTGACGAAGGCCATCCGGGCGGACACGCCGCGGGCGTCGATCCACCAAGCCTCGTGCTTCACGGTGCAACTGGTGCTTCGCCCCTTCGAGTCCTTACCCCGGTACTTCACCCGGAAGGTGGCGACCTGCTCGGCTGTCTTCTTGTCGTACCTGATGTCGGGGTAGCGGCCCGCCTTCGCGGTCAGGTACGGCACAGCCTTGGCAGTCGTGAAGGATCGCGTGCCGGGAACGCCGGACCGCGGGCACTTGCCGGTCCTGGCCGGGGAGCCGTCTGCCTTGCGCGCCGTCCACAGCCGTCCGTACGCGGGCAGCCCAACCCGGATGCGCTCGGACGGGAACACCTTCACCGCGTAGTCCAGCGACCGGCGGATGAACGACAGCGGCGATATGGGTCCGGGTCGGGACACCGAGTAGTCGTAGGTCATGATGCGCAGCGAGTCGACCGAGGCAGCGATGCCTGCGAAGTCGTAGACCCAGTATCCGCTGCCCCGTCCACGCTTGCCGTTGTAGATCGGGGGCGCTGCCACTGCCAACCGCTTGCCCCGGGCATGCAGGGCTGCCCCAAGCTCAGCGATGAATGCGACCCACACGCGACGCGTGCGAGCCCACGTGGATGCCCCGTCTGCGAAGGCGAACTTCTCGTAGTCCAACTCGATGCCGTCGTACCTGTTGGCCTGGACGAGGGCCACGAGCTGGGCGACGTGCTTCCTGCGCGCCGAGTTGTCGGCCAGCACGGCGGCCATGCTGCGGGCAGGGGATCCGTCTGCGACGGATGGGATGACACGGATGCCCCGAGCACGCAGGCTGGACACGACCTTGGCCACCGTGGCGGAGTCCGCCGCCGTGCTGATCCGCGTCACCTCCCGCGATGCCCGAACGGTGTGCCAGAAGGGCGACGCCTCCGAGAACACGTCCGCGTTGCCCTCGACTGCCGCCAGCGACGCGGATGCCGACCAACTGGGGAGCCACCCGCTGACCATGCGGCGGGCCGGAGCCTCAGCGGCCGATGCGGTCGGGTCACCCAGCGGTAGTCCTGGGACCAGCAGGGCCACTGCAAGCAGCATCGCCAGCGCGGCGGCCACAGCGCGGGCCGGGCGGCGGCCCGAGCGCGGAACGTGCCGAACCAACGCCACGACCCACGCCTCCCGACCCGCTCCTCGCCCCTTGTGCCCTCGATCATGGCACGCAGGGGCCGGGAACCCGCGGTGCATCGCCTGACGGCCAGGCACCTTATCCGGGATCTGGAGGGCGCTTAGGCGCCGCGCCGCCGGGCCGATCCGCCCGTTCCCCGCGTGGGCACGGGCTCTACTTGCCCGGTCGCAGGCCCTGGTAGATCTTCAGGCAGTCGGGGCAGACCGGGAACTTCGAGGGATCCCGACCGGGCACCCAGACCTTCCCGCAGAGCGCGACAACAGGTGTCCCCATGACGGCGCTCTCGACGATCTTGTCCTTGCGGACGTAATGGGCGAACCGGTCGTGGTCGCCGTCATCATCGGTGGTTTCAGGCCGCTCGAGGAGGGCCGTCCCCCCCGACAGGTCCGGGGAATCCAAGGGCGTGAGGTCGTTCGACATGCACCGATCGTAGGGCCGCGGGCCGACACGGCCCCAGTGGACCGTGCCTAGTTCATTTTGGCTATACCGTTTCCCCCCTTTCGTGGGATATCGCACCGATTCACGCAGAGTAACGTGTTGCTCACCGTGAGAACGAGGCCCGTGCAGAACGGGCTCCCGGGGGCCATTCCACCCGTTGCCGTGCAAGCGCCATTCAAGTGCCATGCAAGTGCCATGCAAGCGAACGAAGCACTGCCGCCAGTCATGTAGATGCCGTGGGCCCATCGCCCGGAACGGAGGATGCAATGCCGCAGCAGCCACTCTCCCAGGTTCCCCTGGATGCAACGTGGGAATGGCAGGAGACGGGAGCGTGTCGGGGCGCCGATCAGGACCTGTTCTTCCACCCGCAGAACGAGAGGGGCCTGGCGAGGCTGCGCCGCGATCGCGCGGCGAAGTCTGTGTGCGCTACCTGCGACGTCCGCGTCGAGTGCGCTGACTACGCGATCCGCGCCCGGGAGCCCTACGGCGTATGGGGCGGGATGACCGAGGAGGAGCGGCAGCGGGTCTACGTGCGGATCGAGTTGGCCAACTTCCCGCGACATCGGGGCGAGGGAGCGGCAGTGGCCTCCCAGGAGATCGCCAACGCGGTGGCGCCCGCGTCGCTCGGGATCGGCTGAGCCATCTGGGGTCAGGAAGCCCTGACCGCAGGTCGTCTTGACTGGCATTCCCCGGACGGCCCAAGGGTTCGGCGGGCGTCGTCAATGGCTGTCGACAACTGCTCTCCTGCTACCAATCCGTAGCCGGGTTCACGTCCCCCTCAAGGCCCGGCCAGCGTGGCCACCATCAGCGCCTTGATCGTGTGCATCCGGTTGTGCGCCTGGCCGAACACGAGGCTAGCCGAGGACGAGAAGACCTCGTCGGACACTTCCAGCCCGTCGGGCAACCCGTGGCGCAGGGCAGCTTCCCGCCCGACGACGGTCCGCGAATCGTGGAACGCGGGCAGGCAGTGCATGAAGGCCGTGTCAGGTCGGCCGGTTGCGGCCATCAGGGACGAATCAACCCGGTACGGGCGGAGCAGCTCGACGCGGGAGTCCCACACCTCCTTGGGC
>JBAVLA010000080.1:0-2761 GCA_049688595.1 Candidatus Nanopelagicales bacterium
CTTCCCGGACGCCCGGCTCGTCTACTCCCGGCAGGCCTTGGACGCCGCGTGGCGGCGGCGATCGGCCTGGGCGTCGGTGCGGCACGGCCTGATCCGCGGGCTGTTGCCTGACGACATCGAGCGGCGCTCCGACGTCGTGGAGACCCTGCCGCGCGTCGCTGCGCCGATCGGCGAGGGGGTGGACCTGCTCGGCGACGGCTCGCTGGTGGCCCTCGACCTTGGTGGGCACACCCACGGTCACGTCGGCCTGCTGGTCGAAGACACCCAGGGGCCACCGGTCCTGCTGGCCGGGGACGCGGTGTGGACCCACCGCGCGTTCACCCACGGCGAACTGCCGCACCCGGTGGTCAGGCTGCTCACCGCCGACTGGCCCGGGTATCGAGACCGGATCGCCGCTCTGGCCAGGCTGCACCGGGAGCGCCCCGACCTGCTGATCGTGCCGTCGCACTGCGTCGGGAGCCTGGCGCGGGCACGGGCTGAGCTGGGAACGCTGTGACCAACAGGCTCGCCGTGCTGGCCGCCTACCTGGAGACCCGCGGCCGGCGGTTCCGCGACCGGGACGCCCTGGAACGCTGGCAGGCGCGGCGGCTCGATGCCACACTGGAGCGGGCGCGGCGGGTCTTCCCCCACTACCGCGATGTCCCGCAAGCTGACCTGAGCGCGTTCCCGGTGATCGGCAAGGCCGACTGGCTGGAGCATTTCGCCGAGCTCAACACTCTCGGGTTGGGGCTGGCCGAGTGCCTGGCCGCCGGGCGGGATGCCGAGGCTGCCCGAGCCTTCACCGCCCGGCTGCGCGGGGTTTCGATCGGGCTGTCCTCGGGGACGTCGGGGCGCCAGGGTGTGTTCCTCACCTCACCGGCCGAGCAGGCCCGCTGGGCGGGGACGATCCTGGCCAAGGCACTCCCGCGCGGCCTGCTCGGCGGTGCCCGGGTGGCGCTGCTGCTGCGCTCGGGCGGCCCGCTGTACGAGGCGGTGGGGGGCGGCCGGATCAGCTTCCGCTACCTCGACCTTGCCCGGCCGCTCGACGATCACGTGGCCGCCCTGAACGAGTTCGCCCCCACGGTGTTGGCCGCGCCCCCGCAGGCCCTGGAATTCCTCGCGGCGGCGTTGGCGTCAGGGGCGCTGCGGATCCGTCCCGAGCAGGTGTTCTCGTTGGCCGAGGTGCTGGAGCCCCACGTCCGGTCCGCCGTCGAGACGGCGTTCGGGCTTGCCCTGGGTGAGATCTACCAGGCCACCGAGGGTTTCCTCGGGATCACCTGCGACCACGGCTCGCTGCACCTCAACGAGGATCTGCTCCTGGTCGAGGAGGAACTGGTGGACACCGGATCCGGCCGCTATGCCCCGGTGATCACCGACTTGTACCGGCGCACCCAGGCGGTCATTCGCTATCGGCTGGGTGACCTGCTGGTGCGTGGCGGCGACTGCCGGTGCGGTTCGCCGTTCCGGGTTGTCGACCGGATCGAGGGACGCAGCGACGACGTCCTGCTGCTGCCCGACAGCGGCGGGGTGTTGCGACCGCTGTTCGCCGACTTCGCTCGTGGGGCCGTCCTCGGCGTGCCGGGGGTGGCCGACTTCCGGCTGGTGCAGGAGGCCCCGGGGTTGGTCCGGCTGGCTGTCCGGCCGGGGGAGCGGTTCGCTGACGCCGCGGCAGCACTTCGTCGCTGGATCGGCCGCTCCGGGCTGGTCGAGCCGATCGTCTTGGCCGGGGAGTTCGAGGACTTCCGTCCAGAGGTCAAGCTGCGCCGGGTGCGGCGGGCGTTCCCAGCAGGCCCCGGATCGTCCGTTCCGTCGCCGTGAACGGGTCGCTGCGCTGAACCGCCTGCTGCAGGGCGGCGATCGCGGGTCGGTCGAGCCCGGTCAGGACCTGCCGCAGCCCCGCCACGGCGTGCCGCGAATCGAGGTCGCGGACGCGGACGCCGGCTCCGGCGGCCACCAGCCGCGCGGCGAAATCGAACTGGTCGTAGTCCCGCGGCCAGACCAGGGAGGGCTTCCCGGCGCGCAGCGTGCTGTACACCACCCCAGCGCCGCCGTGGTGGATCACCGCCGCGACGTGCGGCAGCACCTCGTCATAGGGCAGGTAGTCGCAGGTGACCACGTTCGCCGCGACCCGGGTCACCGCCGGCCGGACGACCGGACGGCCCAGCGCCACGACGAACTCGTGATCGGGCGCGTGCGCGGCGAGGCGGGTCATCTGGCCCGCCAGCTCGGCCTTCACCCACGGCAGGTGGGTGCCCATGGTCACCAGCACCCGCGGCCGGTCTCCCTCGAGCAGGCCGTCGGGGACGACGGCCTGCTCGGGGGTCTCGGTCACCGGCCCGATCAGCCGCAGCGCGGGCGGCCAGTCGCGCGGGAACTCCAGCTCAGGTAGGCCCAGGCCCAGGATCGCGTGCGGGGAGTACGCGGCCTCCGTCCCGTCCGGCCGGTACACGTGGGTGCCGAGTTCGGCGAGCTGCCGGGCGAACAGCAGGCCTAATCCGCGCTTCACCGCACGGGTGCTCAGTCGGCCGGCGGCGTCCCGGACCCGGTGCCCCGGGTGCCGCGCCGGCCCCCAGCCGCCACAGTAGGACGGGGTGCCGCGCCGGGTCTCCAGCGCGAACGGCGTGGGCATCGTCGTCACCCAGGGCAGGCCGGCCGCCTCGGCGACCAGGCCGGCCACCGGCGCGGTGAAGTCGGCCAGCACGAGCGCGGGACGGTCGCGGGCCACGATCCGTTCGAGCTCGCCGCGGGCGACGGCCAGCACCGCCAGGCTCTGCCGCAGCTG
>JBAVLA010000081.1:0-6881 GCA_049688595.1 Candidatus Nanopelagicales bacterium
GCCGCGATCGCCGAACTCGCCGCCCACCTCACCACCACCGCCACCCGCTACCCCGGCACCGACCTCACCCTTCGCTACGCCGTGAAGGACCAGCCCTGACGCCCCACCAATTCCGGCGCCATGTCAGACATCCTGCTGATCCGTCTCGAGGCCCGCGGCTCAGCGATCACGGAGGGAGCTGAGGTCGCCCGCAGTGCGGTCCGCTGGGCTCGGATCGTCCACTTGGTCAGCGGTCAGGTCGAGCACGCGCGCGTCGTGGACCCGCGTGTCGATGCCGTGCCGTTGGTACAGCGGGTCCCAGGCCCATCCAGCCGTGCCGGCGAAGTAGCCGCCGACCAGAAGGAACAGCAACCCGATCAGGCTGACTCCACGCGATGCGAGCGGGAACGCGCCCAACAGCAACAGGCTCAGCGCGACCCCGCTCCTGACGAAGCGGTCCTCACGGCCGACGTTGGGATCACCCCTGTCGATGGAGAAGCGCATCCAGCGGATCACTCGTCAGTCCCCTGCCTGATCACCGGTCGGTCCTGCCCCATAGTCGCCCCGTGGGAGTCAGACTCCGGGAAGCCACGCCGGGACAGGAATGCTTGTCCGCATGGCAATTCTACCTGCTGAACCGCGCAGACCGAACAAATACGACAAATGTGAATCTAGGTATCGCTCGATGTCATGCCTGTCAGCGGTGTTCGCGGCTGTCGAGCACTTGGCGGAGGTCGAGCGGCTCGGGCACGGCCAGCTGGTCGTAACGGCACTGGGCAGGATCCTTGTCCGGGCGCCAGCGGACGAACGAGGCGACGTGACGCAGCCGGCCCGACTCGACCTTGTCGTATGCGACCTCGGCGACCAGCACGGGGCGAAGCGGATGCCAGTCGGTGCTCCTGCCGGACTGCCAGCGACTCGGAGTTCCCGGGGCGCGGCCCTTCGGGTCCAGCCACGGGTGCGCGCCGACCGACGCCAGGCCTGCGAATCGCTCGGCAAGGGCGACGCGCTGGGCCATGGGGAAGGCCGAGACAGCCCCGATCATCTGCAGGACGCCGGAATCGTCGTAGAGGCCGATCAGCACGGAGCCCACGACAGGGGAGCCGTCCGGGCCGGGCCGGGCGTAGGTGCGCCAACCGGCGCAGACGACGTCTGCGGTGTGCACCGGCTTGACCTTGAACATCGTCCGCCGCCCGGGAGCGTAGGGCTGGTCGAGGGGCTTGGCGATCAGCCCGTCGAGCCCGGCGCCGGGCAGCTCGGCGAACCATCGGCGCGCGACGTCGAGATCCTCTGTCTGCGGGGTGAGGTGGATCGGCGGCGGCTCCGGGTCGAGCAGGTCGACCAGAAGCGCGCGGCGGCTTCGGGTGGGCGTGGCTCGGACGTCCCGACCGTCCACCGCCAGGACGTCGAAGCCGATGAACGAGGTCGGGAAGTCCCGGGCAAGCTGGTCGATCTTCCAGCCGCCGGCCTCCTTCCGGGGGCGCAGCCGTCCGCCGAGCAGCTCGAACGACAGCCGGCCACCGCTGATCACGACCAGCTCGCCGTCCAGGACGAAGTCCATAGCTGTCATCGCGCGAACCCGCTCCACCATTTCGGGGAAGGCGTAGGTCAGGTCCCACTTCGAGGTCGCGTCGGCGTCCGCGGCGCGCATCCGGCCCTGGATGGCCACGTCGTCGCCCCGCCGGTAGATCAAGCAGCGGAACCCGTCCCACTTCGGTTCGAACGCCAGGCCCTCGGCGGAGTCCGGCAGGTCATCGATGGATCTGGCCAGCATCGGCTCGATGGGCGGCTGCAGCGCGAAGCGCCCGGGTCCCGGGACCGGATCGTCGGTGCTCACGGGAACATCATGGGGTCTGGACGGCGTGGGCGGGGGCGACCCGGCCGCGGGGCGCCGACGGGGATGCGCAGCCTGGCCGCCGACGCCCCCCGCGGGGGATGCGCAGGCGGGTCATCGGGGTGCAGGCTTGGGGCGTGCGCCGACTCGTCGATCGCGTACCCCAGGTCGGGGCCGAGCGCCTGCTCGCCGAGTTGGTCCCTCCGCCCAGGTTCGCCACCGTCTCCTTCAGCACCTACTGCCCAGATCCGGCCCACTCCACCCAGACCGCCGCGCTGGCGGGGTTGGCGGCCTTTGCCGCACGGCTCACGCAGCCGGCAGCTCCGCGATTCCGGTTCAAGCGCGGGGCACCACCTGAGTCGCGGGCCGGCGTATACCTCGACGGGGGATTCGGCGTCGGCAAGACGCACCTGCTGGCCTCCCTCTGGCACGTGGCCCCGGGGCCGAAGGCATTCGGCACGTTCGTGGAGTACACGAACCTCGTGGGGGCGCTCGGCTTCAACCAGACGGCGTCGGCGCTCTCCGGCCACAAGCTGGTCTGCATCGACGAGTTCGAGTTGGACGACCCGGGGGACACGGTCCTGACCTCCAGCCTGCTCAACCGCCTCGTCGAGTCGGGGGTGAGCCTGGCCGCGACGTCGAACACCCTGCCCGGCCGTCTCGGCGAGGGCCGGTTCGCTGCCGACGACTTCCTGCGCGAGATCCAGGGGCTATCCGCGCACTTCGACGTCTATCGGATCGACGGGGAGGACTACCGGCACAGGGGGCTGCCCGCCGCGCCGGATCCCCTGCCCGAGGCTGACGTGATCCGTGCGGCCGAACTGGCAGACGGCTGGCTCGACTCCTTCCCCGACTTGCTGGCGCACCTGGTGCGTGTGCACCCGTCCCGCTACGGGGCACTGCTCGACGGGGTGGACCGGCTGCACCTGGTCGGCGTCCACGCGCTGACCGACCAGGCGGCGGCCCTGCGCCTGGTCGTCCTCGCAGACCGGCTCTACGACCGCGACGTCCCGGTCGTGGCTTCCGGCGTGCCCCTGGACGAGGTGTTCAGCCCCGAGATGCTGCACGGCGGGTACCGCAAGAAGTACTTCCGCGCCATCTCGCGCCTGGTCGCTCTGGGTCACGAGGGGGCCGGCTCGGCCGCCTGAGGTCGAGCCGGTGGGTCTGCAGTCGATTCCGACGATCGGATCGGCGCTGGTGGCGCGGCGTGGGTGGGCAGGACCCGTGCGCGTGACGACTTCGGGCATGACCCACCGCCGGAACGACAGTGGGCGCGACCCCGACGCAACCTCGCAGCCAAGTTGTCGATAATGGCTCGCCGTCGCCCCGCTGCACGCGAACCTTGCAGCCAAGTTGTGCGCTATCCCGCCAGCGCCCGCGCCCATGAGCCACAACTGGGCTGCGAGGTCACCGCGACGCCGCCACCGCCCAGGCCATAAGCCACAACTGGGCTGCGAGGTTTGGGCGCCCGGACCCAAGGCTGCCCCGGCCCGAGCCAACTGCCCCGGGGAACACTTGGCGGAGCACGAGCCGCGACTCCGCCGCGGCCCCTTGCGCTTGATCAGCCCGGACGCCCCTGCGTCCAACTCGGCACCATCAATCCGCCGTTCCCCGCCGGAATCCCAGGAGTCTCGACTGCACGCACTGGGGGTCACGCACCCGGGAACGCCTCCGGCTCTGCGCCCCAGGCGATGGCCCGCCCGGCCGAGGCTGAGGCCGCCTTCGCGACGGCGCGCCGCGCCCCCTGCGGGCTGGCCGCGGCGAGGTCGGCGTAGGTCGCGCAGACTGCCACCCCGACTTGGGCGAGCAACTGCCGGGCGGCCTTGCGACCCGTTACCTCGAACGGTTCGGCGTAGGCAGGCGCGGCCTCGACTGGCTTCCCGCCGAGGGCGACGACCTGCGCACGCAGGTCGTCTCGGGCTCGGCGATGGTCATCGAGCTCGTCGAGGGCGTGCGTGCGGTCCGAGCCGGTCAGCTCGCCTGCTGCGCGGCCGCACCCCCAGACCGCAGCGTGCTCGCCGGCCAGCGCAGCCTGCAGCGCCGAGACGTGCGGATCATCGGCCATGTCGGGTCACTCCTCGTCCATCTCCGCGGCCAGCTCGGACAACCACGCGGCATGCTGCGACTCGCTGGCGGCGATCAGGCAGAGGTCGCCCGCCAGGTCACTGCTGTGACTGGAGTCGCAGGCCGCCATCCGCTGCTTGTACGCGGCGCTGGCAGCAGTGGCCAGCGCGGCCAGCGCCCTCCTCGGGTGCGCCGGCACCTTCGATCCAGTTGGTGACGGCGTGGCGGTCGGTACGCCGGTCGCGCCGGCACCCGTCGGTGACTCACCCAACGTGGAGCCACCAGCCGAGGGCGCGTCCGCCGCGGTCGTTCCTGTGGGGGAGGGTCTCGTCGAGACGGCGCGGGGATCTACACGCGCCAGGTGCTGCTCATGCTGGACCGCGAGCGGCTCCAGCTGCGCGGCGAGCTCCGGGTGGGCGGCGATCGTCGCCCGGTAGGCAGCTATGAGCGATCCCTCGGAGGCGACGACCTCCGCCCGCAGGGCTTCATCAGGGTCGACCCATGGCAGTGCGGGCCCGTCATCGGACGTGCAGCCCGCCGCCGCCAGCCAAGCCAGACCCAGCGCGAGGAAGGTCCGCCGATCCATGCGTCGAATCCTCCCATCCTCACGACCGCTCCGGCGCGCGCCCGCGGATCGCTAGAATTGCCGCACAACTCAACCGGAGGATCAGGAGCGCGCGATGTCCGCCGCACACGTCCGGGCCCTGCGGGCCCTCGCCGAGCCGATCGTCGCCCGACATGACTGCGACCTGGAGGATGTCGTGATCCGCCCGGTGGGCAGGCGCAGACTCGTGCGCATCGTCGTCGATCACGACGGCGGTTTGACCCTGGACCTGGTGGCGGCGATCAGCCGCGACATCTCCCTGGCCCTGGACGAGGCTGACGTGCTGGGCGATTCCGCGTTCGTGCTGGAGGTCACCTCCCCGGGCGTGGACCGTCCACTCGGCACCGCGCGGCAGTGGCGCCGCGCAGCGGGTCGCCTGGTCGCGGTCACGCCCCTTGCGGGGGAGCCCTTCGTGGGGCGCGTCGTCTCGGCGAACGCCCAGTCGGCGAAGTTGGAGGTAGGCGGTCGCCAGATCATCGTCCGGCTGGAGGACGTCGCCCGGGCGGTGGTGCAGGTGGAGTTCACCCGCATCGACGACGTCGACCTCGGGGCGGAGGACCTCGACTCATCTGGCGAGGACGTGGACGTGGCGGAGGCCTGACGTGGACATCGACATGGCTGCTCTCCGGGCAGTCGCCCTGGACAAGGAGATCTCACTGGACCTCCTCGTCGACTCGATCGAGCAGGCGCTGCTCGTGGCCTACCAGCACACCGAGGGCTCGGCGACCCGCGCGAGGGTCGAGCTGGACCGCCGCACCGGTCACGTCACGGTCTGGGCCCTCGAGGAACCTCCTGAGGACGCCGGCGATGGCTTCGTCCCGAAGGAGTACGACGACACTCCCGCCGGCTTCGGCCGGGTCGCCTCGACCACCGCCCGTCAGGTTCTCGTGCAGCGGCTGCGCGAGGCTGAGGATGACGTCACGATGGGCCACTTCTCCGGCAAGGTCGGCGATCTGGTCTCCGGCGTCGTGCAGCAAGGGTCCGACCCCAGGATGGTGTTCATTGACCTGGGTCGGGTGGAGGGCGTGCTCCCCCCGCAGGAGGCGGTGGCCTCAGAGCGGCATCCGCACGGCTCACGCATGAAGGCGCTGGTCATCGGGACTCGGCGGGGCCCCAGGGGGACGCAGGTGATGCTCTCCCGAACGCACCCCGGGCTGGTGCGGGCGCTGTTCGCCCTCGAGGTGCCCGAGATCGCCGACGGATCGGTCGAGATCGTTGCGCTGGCCAGGGAAGCCGGCCACCGCTCCAAGATGGCGGTGCGTTCGCACCGGGTCGGCGTCAACCCGAAGGGCGCCTGCATCGGCCCGATGGGCGCACGGGTACGCAGCGTGATGGCAGAGCTGGGCGGGGAGAAGATCGACATCGTCGACTGGTCCGACGATCCTGCCAAGATGGTGGCCAATGCGCTGTCCCCGGCGCGGGTCACGTCGGTCGAAGTGGTCGACGCGGCGGCCCGGTCGGCCCGCGTCATCGTGCCGGACTACCAGCTCTCGCTGGCGATCGGCAAGGAGGGCCAGAACGCCCGCCTGGCCGCTCGGCTGACCGGCTGGCGGATCGACATCCGACCGGATGAGGCTCCGTCGACTGCTTTCGGCTCGGATTCGGGCCAAGGGTGACTGTGGCGCTAGAATCAGAGCCGTCTGCTCAGGACGGCATGCCGATGCGCACGTGTGTCGGGTGCCGAACTCGGGCAGGCAAGACCGAATTGCTTCGGGTCGTGGCTCGGGACGGCGCCTGCCTCCCGGATCCGCGATCCCGGGAACCAGGCCGGGGCGCATACGTGCATCCTGACTTGGCCTGTCTGGACCGCGCCGAGCGGCGTCGGGCGTTCCCACGGGCCCTGCGGGTCCCGGGTCCGTTGGACACTGCTGCGGTGCGAGCCTGGATCAGGGGCAGGACGGGCGGGGAGTGAGACCGCACTCCGAAGTTGAGGAGCGAACCGAGATGAGCATTCGATGAGCCCGCTGCTATGAGCGAGCCTCAAGGCAAACAGCGGTCCATGCCCTGACAGCCAATGGGCGGGCACGGACCAGACAGGAGAGAAGTGTCAAAGGTCCGGGTCAGCAACGTGGCCAAGGAACTCGGCAAGTCCAGCAAGGAGATCCTTGCTTGGTTGGCGGACAACGGGGAGTACGTGAAGTCCGCGGCGTCCACGATCGAGGCGCCCGTCGTGCGGCGCCTGAAGGAAGCGTTCCCGGCGGCGGAGGCAGCTCCGGAGAAGGCGCCTGTCACGCCCGGAGTCGCGGCGCGTCGGCCGGCGCAGGCCGTCACCCCACCGCAGGCCGCGGTGCCTGGCTCCGCTTCTGCGGAGATCGCAGCGCAGCCTCGCGCCGCCGAACCCACGCCAGCCCCCGCAGAGGCCAAGCCCGCCCCAGCAGCGGCTCCGCCGGCGCCTGCACC
>JBAVLA010000082.1:0-7160 GCA_049688595.1 Candidatus Nanopelagicales bacterium
GCGTGCGGCTGGAGCGCAGGCCGTCCGCGCCGGCCGCGCCCCTGGAGCTCGACGACGACCAGCGCGCGGTTGTCGAGCACCGCGGGGGCCACCTGCTCGTGCTCGCCGGACCGGGCACCGGCAAGACCGCGACGTTGGCCGAGCTGGTCGTGCGCCGGATCGCCGATCGGGTCGACCCGGTGCCGGCGGAGGCCATCCTGGCCCTCACCTTCGGAAGGCGGGCGGCTCGGGAGCTGTCCGACCGGATCAGCCGCCGGCTCGCCGGCGGGAGGGTCCCGGTCGTGAGCACGTTCCATGCCTTCGCGTACGGCGTGCTGCGCCAGCACAGCGATCCGACCGCCTTCGCAAGCCCGCCGCGCCTCCTGACCGCGCCCGAGCAGGAGGCCCGACTGCGCGAGCTGCTCGGGTGGGCGGTCGCGGAGGGCCGGGTCCAGTGGCCCGAGTCCCTCGCGGGGGCCTTGGGCACGCGAGGGATCGCCGAGCAGGTCCGGGCGCTGCTGGCCCGGGCGCGCGGATTGGGGCTGGGTGGTGACGGCCTGGCCCGCATCGGCCGCCGGGCGGGGATCGGCGCATGGGCGGCACTCGGCCCGTTCTTCGAGGAGTACCTCGACACGCTCGGCTTCGAGGGGAGCCTGGACTACGCCGAGCTGATCCATCGGGCCGCCGTCCTGGCCCGGGATCCCCGTGCCGGCCGATCCCTGCGCGAGGCGTACCGGCTCATCGTCGTCGACGAGTACCAGGACACCGACCCGGCCCAGGTCCGGCTCCTGCGTGGGCTTGCGGCCGGGGGTGCGCAGGTGGTGGCAGTCGGCGACCCGGATCAGGCGATCTACGGCTTCCGCGGGGGCGACGTCGGCGGGATCCTCCGATTCCCGGAGGAATTCCATGGCGTGCGTGGTGAGCCGGCGCGGATCATCGTGCTGCGCCGGAGTCGCAGGTTCCCCGCCGAGCTCGCCGACGCGACGAAGGGCCTGCTTCGCCAGGTCTCGCTGGCCCCGCTCCCGGCGCAGGCCCAGCGGCTGCACCGCACGCCGCTGGCCCTGGACGGGCCGGCCCAGCTGGACGTGCTCGCATTCCCGAGCGCCGCTTCGGAGACGTCCGGGGTGGCCGAGGCCCTGCTCCGAGCCCATGCGGGAGCCGACGGCCGGGAGCCGCTGGGTTGGTCGCAGATGGGTGTCCTCGTGCGCAACCCTGCAGTCGACGGTCCGCGGTTGGCCCGGGCCATCCGTGGTGCCGGGATCCCGATCGCGGTCCCACCCTCGGACACCCCCCTGGGCTTGGAGCCGGCCGTGCAGGCGCTGCTCCTGGCGGTTGCCACGGCGATGGACCCAGATGGAGCACCAGCTGACACGGGACGACACCTGTTGCTCGGGCCATTGGGCCGGGGGGACGCGATCGCCGTCCGGGCGCTCGCCCGGGACATGCTCCGCGCTGCCTCGCAGGGGGCGACCTCCTCCGACGCGCTGCTCACCGCGGCGATCGGCAGGGGAGAGCCGATGCCCGCGTCGCTGGGCGGGAGCCGGTCGGGCAGGGCGGTGGCTGCCGCGTGGGCCCGTGTCGCGCGAGCCGTGGCGTCTGCGCGGGCCGCGATCGAGTCCGGGGAGCACGTCGGCGACGTGCTCTGGGCTGTCTGGGATGCCACCGACTGGCCCAGCCGGCTGCAGGCGGCCGCCGTGCATGATGGTGCCTCGGCGGCCGCGGCCAACCGCGACCTCGATGCGATGGTGGCGCTGTTCGAGATGGCCAACGGCCTGGCGTCACAGCAGCGCGGTGCCGTGGGGGTGGGGGCCTTCCTGACCGAGGTCCGGTCCCTGAACCTGCCGGTGGCCAGCCGGGAGGAGTCAGCTGACGGCCGGGATGTCGTTCAGCTGCTCAGCGCCCACCGGGCGAAGGGCCTGGAGTGGGAGCTCGTGGTCGTCGCGGCAGTCCAGGAGGGCAGGTGGCCGGACGTGCGCCTGCGGTCGGACCTGCTGCAGGTCGCCGAGTTGGGGATCGGTGGTCGGGTCGATCCCGCGACCTACACCGACCTCCTCGCCGAGGAGCGCCGCCTGATGTACGTGGCGTGCACGCGGGCCCGGTCGCGCCTGATCGTCACGGCTGTCGCTGAGCCGACTGACGGGGGTGACCAGCCGTCACGCTTCCTCCCGGAGCTGGGTAGGCCAGTCACCCTCATGCCGACCCGTTCTGCCCACCCCATGGCGGCCGATGAGTTGATCACCGCCCTGCGCAGGGCGGCGAGCGCGCCGGAGGTCCGTCTTGGCCTGCCCGACCTTGAGGTGGAACGGCTGCGCGGCGCCGCGGTGGCGCGGCTGGCCGCCCTCAGCGGGTTGGCGGGGGGGCCGCCTGCTCCAGGCTCGTTCCGTCCTGGTGCCACGTCCTTGGCCGACCCCTCCAGGTGGTGGTACACGCGGCCGGTCACGGGCATGTCGCCGGGGGATGGGCAGATCCAGCCCAGTCCGCTGGTCCTGTCGGCGTCGGCCGTCACAGCGCTCCTTCGGTGTCCCCTGCAGTGGTTCCTCGACCGCCGAGTCGGCGCGGGGGGGCCGTCCGGGGCGGCGGCGGTGATGGGGTCGGTCGTGCACGCGGTCGCCGAGGCCATCGCCGTTGGCGGGGTACCAGCCGATCCCGGTCCGATCGCCGACTTCGTCGACTCGATCTGGGCCCAGATGCCCTTCCCTGCCCGCTATCAGCGCGAGCGCGAGCGGGAGCGCGTCGATGAGATGATCGCCGCCCTGCTGGCCTGGCATGCGGCCAGCGATCGGACGGTCGTGGCCGCCGAGCTGCCCTTCCAGGTGAAGGTCCAGGGTCTGCCTGGCCCGGTCGAGCTGCGTGGCACCATCGACCGGGTCGAGGCCGATCCCGCGGGCCGGGTGCACGTCGTCGACTTCAAGACCGGCCGGACGATCGCGACTGCGGCCGAGGCGGCGGGGCATCCCCAGCTGGGCGTCTACCAGCTCGCGGTCCGTGGCGGGACAGGCGGCGGTGGCGTGCTCGCCGGGGCGGAACTGGTCCACCTTGGCGATACCTACGCCTCCGGCATGCCGAAGGTCCGCGTCCAGGCGCCCCTGCCTCCGGCGGATCCCACTTGGATCCACGACCTGATCGCCGAGGCCGCGCGACTGGCGGCGGGCCCGGAGTATCCCGCGCGGCCCCACGGGCGCTGCGGAACGTGCGCCTACC
Source organism: Candidatus Nanopelagicales bacterium (assembly GCA_049688595.1). GTDB lineage: Bacteria > Actinomycetota > Actinomycetes > S36-B12 > CAIYMF01 > Prado023. The sequence continues at coordinate 3,181 of JBAVLA010000082.1, forward strand.
GGTTCATGTGCCCGGCCGGTGATGGCCACAGCCCCGCCCGAGGTGCCGGCAGCGGGGCACCCGACGACCTGCCGACGCGTCCGGCTGACCGGGGAGGCAGTCGATGAGGACGTCGGACCCGCGCACCCGTACCCAGGCCGAGCTGCCACGGGACCATCTCGCGGACCTCTTGGGCTTCCCGCTGTCGGACGAGCAATGGGAGTGCGTGAGCGCTCCTTTGGAGCCGTTCGTGATCGTCGCTGGAGCAGGCACCGGCAAGACGACGGTCATGGCCGCGCGGGTCGTGTGGCTCGTGGCCTCCGGGCTGGTTGCCGAGCACGAGGTCCTCGGCCTGACGTTCACCAACAAGGCCACTGCGGAGCTCGCCCGCAGGATCACCGACCTCCTGGCCAGATGGCGGGAGACTTCGCCAGTCGATTCCGGGACGACCGTCGGCGAGCCGACCATCGCCACGTATCACTCGTTCGCGCGCCGGCTCCTCGATGAGCAGGGGCTGCGAGTGGGGATCGAGCCGGGCGCCCGGATGCTGCCCGGGGCCCTCGTGGCGCAACTGGCCTATCGAGTCGTCTGCTCGGCCGCAGGACTCAAGTGGGCCAGGACGGAGCCCAGCCGACTGGCGGCATCAGTCCTCGCGCTGGACGCCAACCTTGCCGAGCAGACGATCACCACCGAGGAGCTGCGTGCGCATGCCCGCGATGTCGTGGCAGAGGTGGATGCCCTCGCGAAGCCGACGCGGCCGGTGCGGACGATCCGAGACGCGGCGCTCCGGCGGGCGGAGCTGGCCGACCTCGTCGACCGGCTGCGCGCCTCGCGTGCCGAGGTGGGCGGCTTGGACTTCACCGATCACATGCGCATGTGCGTGGAGCTCGTGCGCAGCTCCGACGAGCTGGTCAGGCGGATGCGGGACACCTATCGCGTGATCCTGCTCGACGAGTACCAGGACACCTCCATCGCGCAGCGGTTGATCCTGTCCACCCTGTTCCGCGGCTGTGCGGTGACCGCCGTGGGCGACCCGATGCAGGCGATCTATGGGTGGCGCAGCGCCTCGGTGGCCAACATCGAGGCGTTCGGTGCCCATTTCGGGCATGGCGGCGCCGCGCCCGTCCGCGTCCTGTCGCTGAACCGCCGGTCCGGCGAGCCGATCCTGGCCGCGGCCAACAGGATCGCCGCCGGACTGCGCGAGCTGCATCCGCAGATCGCCGTCCTACGCGCGCCCGCGCCGCGGGCAGCCGAGGTTCGGGCTGCGCTGCTGCCGACGGTCGTCGACGAGCGGGAGTGGGTGGCCGACCAGGTTGCCGCGACGATCGCGGAGGGAACCCCGCCTGAGCACATCGGGGTCCTCGGTCGCGCCAACGACGACCTCGTCCCGCTTCGCGCGGCGTTGGCGGCGCGCGGAGTTCCCGCCGTCATCTCGGGTTCGGCCGCGCTGACGGCAAGCCCGTTCGCGGTCGAGGTGCTCGCCACGCTGAGGGTCCTGCACGACCCGGCCGACGGCACCGCGGCTGCGGCCCTCCTCACGGGACCTCGATGGCGGATCGGCCCCCAGGACATGGAGCGCCTGGGTTCTCGTGCCCGCCACCTGGTCACGCGGAAGTCAACCGAGCCGGACCCCGGCCCGGGCGAGCCCGGCGTGACCGGCGCGACCGGCGCGACCGGCGTGACCGGCGTGACCGGCGTGACCGTGAGCGATCGGCTGCAGGCGGCTGTGGCCAGCCTCGATCCGGTCGAGCGGCCGAGCCTGGTCGAGGCGGCTGCGGATCCCGGGCCCTTCGTCTCTGCGGAGGCCCGCGACCGGCTGGCGCTCTTCACCGGCGAGCTGCGCCGCCTGCAGGCGCACACGGGGGACCCGTTGCCGGACCTGACCGCCCTCGTGGTCGAGGTGACGGGCGCGAAGGTGGAGGCCGCCCTCAGCGGCGTGGACGGGTTCGAGGGAGCCGGTGGCGACGGGCCCGGTCCGGGCGGCGATGTCGGGCTCGCCGGGCTGATGCAGGTCGTGGACGAGTTCGCCGATGCCGAGGGGCGCACGGGTCTCGGGTCGTTCCTGGCCTACCTCGATGCCGCCCAGCAGTTCGGCGCCGGGGAGCAGGTCGAGCTGCCGGCCGTACCCGGAGCAGTGCAGTTGATGACCGTGCACAAGGCCAAGGGCCTGGAATGGCCCGTGGTCGTGCTGCCGCACGTGTGCCACGGGACCTTCCCCAGCAGGCGGCCCTCGGAGCGGTGGACGACGATCCCGCACGTCGTTCCCACTGAGCTGCGCGACGACCGGCACGTCCTTCCGGAGCTGCACGGCCTGGGATCGGCCCAGATCGAGGAGTTCGCCGAGGCCTGCCGACGCCACGACCGGACCGGCGAGGACCGGCTGGCGTACGTCGCGGTCACGCGCGCGCGGGACCGACTCATCGCCTCCGGCCACTGGTGGGGTCCCTCCCAGCAGAAGGCCAGGGGCCCATCGGACTACCTCAGCGCGTTGCGCGAGCAGTCGACAGGGTCCAGCTGCGATCCGTGGGCCGATGAGCCGCCCGAGGGCGACGCGGGTCCGGCGTCGAATCCGCTGCTGGACGAGGTGCTGGAGGTCCCTTGGCCTGTCCGGGAGGAGCCGGGTGCCGCAGGTCGGCTCCGCGCCGCCGACGCCGTGCGCGCGGTGCTGTCAGCGGGCCGGTCCAGCCGTCCGCCCTGGGAGATGTCGGGGGGCCTGGCCGCGCCGTCATCAGTCGTCAGTGGGCCGACAGGCAGCGGCGCGAGCCGGATGGGAGCCGTCGAGCGGCAGGTCGCCCAGTGGGACTCCGCCATCCTTGCCATGCTGGCCCGATCCGACGGGGCTGAAGGCGCCGCGCGCACCGTCGTGCTGCCGGGAGCGCTGACAGCGTCAGCCGCGATGGAACTGGCCGCAGACCCCGACGGGTTCGCCCTGCGGCTGCTGCGGCCGATGCCGCGGCGGCGCAGCCGACACGCCGAGCTGGGCACGGCCTTCCACGCCTGGGTCGAGGCGCGGCTCGGCGTCCAGCCGTTGATCACGGACGAGGACCTGCCTGGTGCTGCCGATGCGGGCATCGAGTCGCCCGCGGAGCTCGAGGCGCTCAAGGAGGCATTCGAACGCCTCCCATACGCCTTGCGCGTTCCGGCCGGGCTGGAGGTTCCGTTCAGCCTCGTCGTCGCCGGGCGAGTGCTGCGCGGCCGGATCGACGCAGTGTTCCCGGCCGCGGCAGGCGCCCCGGCCGGCCAGCTGTGGGAGGTCGTCGACTGGAAGACCTCCGCCCACGATCGAGCCGACCCCCTGCAGCTGGCGATCTACCGGCTGGCCTGGGCCGAGCTCCGCGGCGTTCCTCTTGACGCCGTCGGGGCAGCCTTCGTGTTCGTCCGGTCCGGCGCAGTGGAGCGACTTTCGGACCTGCTCGACGGAGAGGGGGTGGCAGCAGTGCTGTCAGGTTCCTAACAGCGTCTGGCCGAGTCGGATCAGCCGGGCACAGGCTCAGGGCAGCGGGAAGTCGGCCATGAGCGCGAGGTGGTCGCTGACGGGCATGGGTACCGCGTGCGCCGAGTTGTGGGCGGCCTCCAACGCCTCGGGATCCCAGCCGTCGGCGAGGATGTGGTCGAACTGGACCCGGGGTCGGGCGATCGGGTAGGTGGGGACCCTGGCGACCTGGTGCCACCCGGTGACCAGGCTCGGGATCCCGCCGGGGGTGTTGAAGTCGCCGAGCAGCACCATCGGCCGGGGGAGACCCGCGAGGAACGCACGCATCTCGCTGAGCTGCCTGGTGTTGTACCCGGGCACGAAGGTCAGGTGGGCGGTGGCGACCGTGATGTCGGCGTACGGCGTCTCGATCACCGCAGCGACTGCGCTGCGCGGCTCGTCGGGCACCCGCACCGTCCTGGGCGGTCCTGCGGACGGGGCCATGAGCGGCAGCGACACCGGGACCGGGGGGAACCTCTTGATCCGCCACTCCCGGACGGGCCAGCGGCTGATTAGCGCGATCCCGTAG